>JALEKY010000062.1 GCA_022768945.1 Christensenellaceae bacterium
ATCGTCATCATCATCATCGTCGTCATCGTCATGGTGGTGAACTTCTTCAATCAGTTTATCGAGTTCTTTTTCGAGAGTGTCGGTATGCTCCATAGCGGAAAGAATTTGCTTGCCGTCAATATTCGCCATGGGGGTGGAAACGATTTCCGCGGTGGCGTTGTGTTCGCGTAAAAGAGCTATCGTTTCCGCAAGCTTCTCTTCAGAAAGGTTTTCGGCGTGGCTTAAAACGATGCAACCGGCATTTTCCACCTGATCGTTAAAGAACTCACCGAAGTTCTTCATATACATTTTGCACTTTGCCGCGTTTACCACGGTGGTGCAGGCGTTTACTTCCGCCCCGGGGATTTCCGCGCGGAGAACGGCTTTAGTAACGTCGCTCAATTTGCCCACGCCGGACGGCTCTATTAAAATTCTGTCCGGATTGTATTTTTCCTTAACCTGCTTTAACGCCTTGGAAAAATCACCGACGAGCGAGCAGCATATGCAGCCGGAGTTCATCTCGGTAATTTCAATGCCCGCTTCCTTCATAAAACCGCCGTCGACGCCTATTTCACCGAATTCGTTTTCGATAAGAACGAGCTTTTCTCCTTTGTACGCCTCTTTAATCAGCTTTTTGATAAGCGTGGTTTTGCCGGCGCCTAAAAATCCCGAAAAAATATCAATCTTCATATTAAAAATCACCTTCTGTTTTTTTGTTGTAATTATAGTACCCTTCCGACAAAATGTCAAGCAAAAGCACCTCGGAATATTATGCCTGCCGAGAATAATACGAACTCTGCCAAAACGCCGTGCTCCGTTCGTTTTTATAAAGAAATATATCCTTTTCGAAACTCCTAACGGCAGTCGCTGCTCGTCCGCACTTTTACCTTGGCGGTAAATGTAACGTTCCGTAGGGGCGAGCATTGCTCGTCCGCCTTTTTACGTCTTTTTGTTCAAACACTCCATCATACCGACGACAGTCGCCGTCGCCTAAAAAAATCCTTTTCAAAGAAAAAAAAGCCCGTAGGCTTTCGGGATTAAACAAAATCGTTTAACATTCCCTTTTCCCTCGGGCTTCGGCTTTCGCCTTTTATGTTCAGACACTTAAAAGTGCCCTTTATCGCTTAAAAACCGACGTTTTCGGTGAAACCGTTGGAGTACAGGAACACATATCCGTCGGCGGTTTTTTCCACAGAAACGTATGATTTTTTGCCGTTGTACTCGTGGCGGACGTCGAACTTGTCGCTACCCTCTTTTTTTGTGATTTTATACTCGGTGCCGTCGCCCTTGCCGTTTTTTTCCAGCTCGAATTTTATTTCGATCTTTCCGTTTTCCTCTTTGATTTCAAATTCTATTTCGGTGACTTTACTGTTGTTCTTATAGATTTCGCACTCGTAGGAAACTTCGTTTTCGTTTCTTTCGGTTTCGGTAGAATAAGAGAATTTAACGTAGTTGCCGGAGTCTTTTTTAGTGACGAATTCAACCGAATATTCGCTTTCGTCGCCCTCTGTTTCTATTTCTTTTTTACCGTCCACTTCAAAAGTTTCTCCGTCTAAAACGATAACGCCTTTCAGTACGGTGGAAATTTCGATTTCCTCTTCTCCGTCGTCGTCGATTTCCGTTTCTGTCTTGCTCGAAACTTCGTTATAATACATCTTCGCCTGTTTCCCGCTTGTCGAAACGGTCATAACGAACGCGTATTGCCCGTATTCGCCGTCCGACGGGTTTTTCTCGACCGTCTGACTGATACCGCCGTTTACTATGAGCGAATCGAACATTTCAAGGCAATTTTTGATGCCGTTCACGCTCTCGTCGGTGTAATCCGAAGGTCTTTCGGTAGCAGCCGCTTTATCAGCGACTACGGTCGTATCGGTCGTTCCCATGTTAACGGGAGCAAAAAGTTCTCCGCCCGTAAATACTCCGATTTCGCCCGCGCTGCTCAGGCCTTCCGCATTCAAAAGATAGTTCGCGCCGGAAAAAGCGGATACGGCGTATACTTCCTTAGCAGTCGCCGCGGAAGTTTGTCCGCCGGCGCCGCTGCCCGAGTCGTTTCCGCCCGCCGAACACGCCATTGCCCCTAAAGACAACGCCGCCGCAACCGTAACCGAGCCTATTATAGTTAATAATTTGTTTTTCTTTTTCATGATTTTTTCTCCTTTTCCGCGGGAAGCTTTTTGCCCCGCCGTTTTTTCTTTTCGCCTTATATACGTTTGGGGCTCCTTGAAATTCTCACTTTTAAAAAAATTTTCCAAAAAATATTTTTGACGGCAATAAAAAAAGACGGGAGAGCATAAAAACGAGGACGAGCGTTACGCCCGTCCCCTCGGCTGAAAAAACTATTTATATATAAAGTCAATCGTCGTCATCGCGAGAAAATACTTCCTCTTTCACAAGCTCGATAAGGTCCTCGAGCATATCTCCGAAATCTCCGTCTTCCACGGATTCCTCTATATCTTCAAGCCCTTCTTCAAGCTCTTCTTTAGAGTCTTCAAGGTCTTTCGTAAAGTCTTTTATATCCTTGTATCTAATGTTTCCGTTAACGTCAAAATCTAATTTAGTGCCGTATTTCGCACAAAAATCGGCAATTTCCTTTCTCAGTTCGTCGGGGAAGTTTTCAACCTCTTCGTTTGATTCCTTCGCATAGCCTTTTAACTTACCGAGAAGAGAATCTATATCCGAAATCTTCTCGCGGACGAGCTTTACTACCTTCTCTTTAAATTCGGAAATCAAAGTTTTTTCGTTCTCGGCTATGCCGTGCTCTTCGTAATAGTCCTTGATTTTTTCAAGTTCGTCGTCCGAAAGAAAAACCGTGTTTACATCTAAAACCGAGTTAATAGCTTTCTCGGCAAGCGATTGTTTTGCCTCGTCTATTTTTTTCGTTTCGTGCGATAGCGCGGAAATCCTTACATAGTTGCCGTTTAACAGCCCGAGCTTTTGCATCTCTTTCATAACGCTTTTGACGGCCTCGTTCGCATTGACTCCGACAAAGTTCTTTTTGTAAAGAAAAATCACCCCGTCCTCGTTAAGCGCGCTTTGAGATACCACTTTGTCCTCGCCGTCCACGGTAAGCATAATACGGGGATTCACGTCGAGAACGATATCGTACCATTCCGCTTTCACGTCCGTCGGCGCGCCCGTAAAAATCACGACGGGCAGCGCGATTAAAAGTACGAGCGCGCACAAAGCAAACGACATAAAAACAAGCCTCTTTTTTTGCCCGCCGAAGCCGAATTTTCCGCCTCTTTCGGTTTTCCCCGACGTATTTCTCACTACGTTCCAATCGACTTTATCTGCGATTTTTTTGGACAAATCCGGGGCTTTTTCTTTTATTTCCGTAAAGATTTTCTCGGTTTCTCTCATTTGTACGCCTCCTTATGAAATTTTTTGATTTTACTTAAAATCGCGTTGTATTTGCGGTTGACCGTCGAAACGGGCTTATCCAGCATTTTTGCCACGTCCACCCTCGTATACCCGAAAATCACGGTGTTTTCGAGAATGAAAAACTCTTCCTCGTCAAGTCGCTTCCGGCATTCTTGAAGGAGAGGAAACTCGCTCTCGTACTCGTCGGCTTTCCCGATGTTCAAATCTTCCGCCTGCACGGATTTATCCGTTTTGGAGTCCTTTCGCAAATAGTCGAGCGCCTTGTTTTTAGCGATCTGAAGCAGATACGGCAGCGGATTTCCGATTACCTTGTCAAGGCTGTACAAAAACGAAATATACGCCTCCTGCATAACGTCCTCGACGGCGAAATCGTCGAAAAAATATTTTTTGACAAGGTAATAGACGGACATCTTCGTAAGCCCGTAAAACTCGTCGAAATATTCTCTTTTGCCGCTTTTCAGTTTTTCAAGCAGCAATCTCAGCCTCAAGTATTTCATTTTTTTTGCGTTCTTCTTTTATCCTTTCGCTTTATATACGATCGAGAACGTATAAAATTCTCGTTTTTTAAAAAAATTTTTGAAAAAATCCCGGAAGCGCTTAAAGGCATAACCTGCATTTCCGGGATAATTCTTTTTATTTAGGAATTTTTAAATCCTTTTACTTGTTGGTTACTTCGAGAGCTTTTTTCACAACGTTTTCAACGGTGAAGCCGTATTTCTCAAACAGCTGTTTAGCCGGAGCGGAAGCGCCGAAAGTATCCATAGAAATAATCTTACCGTCAAGTCCCGCATACTTATACCAGCTGTAAGAGGAGCCTGCTTCCACGCATACTCTTGCGCGAATCTTCGACGGAATAACGGATTCTTTGTACTTAGCGGGCTGAGCTTCGAAGAGTTCCATACAAGGCATGGAGATAACTCTTGCGTCGACGCCTTTTTCGAGGAGTTCCGCCTGAGCCTTTACGCAGAGTTCGACTTCCGAACCGGAAGCGATAAGCAAGCAATCGGGAACTGCCTTTTTGCTGTCGGAGAGAATATAGCCGCCTTTAAGCGCGTTTACGCCGGAGTTCTCGTTCTGCGCGAGAGTCTGTCTCGTAAGAATAAGGCAGGTGGGCGACTGAGTCGTCAAAGCGGTTATCCAGCCTGCGGTCGTTTCCTTGTTGTCGCAAGGACGGAATACCTTCATATTCGGAATGGAACGAAGTCCTACAAGCTGTTCTACGGGTTCATGAGTGCAGCCGTCTTCGCCTACGCCGATGGAGTCGTGCGTTAAAATATACGTTACGGGGATATTCATCATTGCGGAAAGACGCATAGCGTTCTTCATATAATCGGAGAACACGAAGAACGTAGCGCAGTAGCAACGGAGTCCGCCGTGTACGGTCATACCGTTGGTGATTGCAGCCATAGCGTGTTCGCGGATACCGAAGTGAATGTTCGAGCCGGCCATATTGTCCGCAGACATATACTCTCTCGACTTCATATTCGATTTGTTGGAAGGAGCGAGGTCCGCGCTACCGCCGATAAGGTTGGGAACGAGTTCCGCAAGTTTATTGAGAACGGTGAACGAAGAACCTCTCGTAGCGTCCGCCTTGGGGAATTCCCAAAGATTTTCGTTGTTTACGAGATCGGGAACTTCGTTGTTCATCCAGGATTTATACTGTTTAGCGAGTTCGGGATATGCTTTTTCGTAAGCAGCAAAGAGTTCGTTCCAAGCTCTTTCTATCTTGCCGCCCTTAATCTTATATCTTCTCGCAACCGATTTGACGGATTCGGGAAGTTCGAACGGAGCGCAAGTCCAACCGAGGTTTTCCTTTGTTTTAGCGAGGTTTTCTTCACCCAGAGGCGCGCCGTGGCAAGCGTGGCTGCCCGCAAGGGGAGAACCGAAACCGATTGTGGTGTGGCAAACGATGAGCGACGGTTTGCTCGTTTCCGCTTTTGCTTTCTTTATCGCTTTTCTGATGGCGTTTACGTCGTTACCGTCTTTAACGTCGATAACCTGCCAGCCCTGAGCCTTGTGGCGAGCCGCAACGTCTTCGGTGAACGCAACGTCCGTATTACCCTCGATGGTTATTTCGTTATCGTCATAGAAAACTATGAGTTTGCCGAGCTTTAAAGTGCCTGCGAGGGAAGCGGCTTCATATTCGATGCCTTCCTGCATGCAGCCGTCGCCGCAGAGAGCGTAAGTGTAGTGGTCTACGATCGGGAAACCTTCGCGGTTGAAAGTAGCCGCAAGATGAGCTTCCGCAATAGCCATACCTACGGCGTTCGCTATACCCTGTCCCAAAGGACCGGTGGTAGTTTCTACGCCGGGCGTGTGCTTGTATTCGGGGTGTCCCGGAGTTTTGGAACCGAGCTGACGGAAATTCATTAAGTCTTCCGTCGTTACGTTATATCCGAATATATGTAAAAGAGCGTATTGAAGCATCGAGCCATGTCCCGCGGAAAGAACGAATCTATCTCTGTCGTCGAAATTCGGGTTCTTCGGGTTAAACTTTAAAAAGTCGGCAAAGAGCGTATAGCCTATCGGCGCGGAACCGAGAGGAAGTCCCGGGTGACCGGAATTCGCTTTCTGAATTGCTTCCGCCGATAAAATTCTTATGGCGTTGATTGTTTCGTTTGCATTTTTCATAAAGAATACTCCTTTAAAAATTTCGCATTGATTTTAAGGGCTTAATATTTCCCCCTTTCATTACGTTTACATTATAAACGAATAACGAATAAATATCAAGCGTTTTTCCGCAAAATGCGGCTTTTCGTGCTTAAATAAATAAAAAACGCCCGTTTTACGAACGTTAAAGCCATATATTAAAAATAAATCCGTATATTTGTTGGCGCCGATCGAGTAAATATGTTATAATGGACGCCGGAGTAAAAGCAAATGATAATTTCAACGGGAATGAGGACGGATATTCCGGCATTTTACGGCAAGTGGTTAATAAACAGACTGAACGCGGGGTTCGTTTGCGTAAGTAATCCGTACAACGAACGCCGGATTACCGAATACAAGCTAAATCCGGAAGTTGTCGATTGTATTTGTTTTTGCACTAAAAATCCTACACCTCTTCTTGACCACATCGATAAAGAATTAAAGCCGTATAATCAATTCTGGTTCGTTACTATAACGCCTTACGAAAAAGACGTCGAGCCGAACGTGCCGGATAAATTCAAAGTCGTCGAAGCTTTAAAACGTTATCGGAAAAACTCGGTAAAAACGCGGTTGGCCGGAGATATGATCCGATTTTTTACGGTAACGGCTGGACAAGAGAACGGCATATCGAAGCGTTTTCAAAAATTGCGAGCGAGTTAAAAGAATATACCGACTTTTGCGTTGTTTCCGTTCTGGACTTATATAAAAAAGTCAGAAAAAACGCGCCTGAAATTTATCCGCCTTCAAATAAAGAACAACTCGAGCTGTTAAAACAGCTCGTAAAAATCGCAAAAGATAACGGGATAACGATAAAAGGTTGTTGCGAAGGTCGATTTTTGGAAGAAGTCGGCGTAGACTGCTCGGGCTGTCAGACAACGGAAACCATTGAAAAAGCAATCGGTCAAAAACTTATAGCTACAAAAAAACAAAACGTACGCGGCGCTTGCAACTGCCTGCTGGGGCAAGATATCGGAGCATATAATACATGTTTACACCTTTGCAAATATTGTTACGCCAATGCCGATAAACAATCGGTTCTTGCAAACGCAAAACGACACAACCCGAATTTTCCTCTTTTGATAGGCAAAATCGAAAAAGACGATATAGTTACCGTCGCAAAGCAAGAAAGTTATATAGATAACCGCCTTTCGTTTTTTTAATCGCATGGGTTCCGCTAATTACAGAAAGGCGGCTTTTCAGCCATAACGGAAAGTCGTTGCCCCTTCATTCGATAATTAAAAAATAAGAGCCTATCTCGGGGAATATCCCGGATATGCTCTTTTAGATTCTTAAAATATACCTCTTAAAATATACCGTCGGCGGAACAGACCGAGCCGTTCGGTTGCGATTTATTCTATTTTATCGGATTAAGTTCGGCTACGGATTTTAAAACGTATGCCGGTTTTTCATTTCCGTTTTTCATATCTTCGATGGTGCCTTCGCCCGAAAGGACGAACAGCGTATCCACTCCCGCGTTCAGCCCCGAAGCAATGTCCGTATACAGTCTGTCGCCTATTACCACCGTTTCGCTCTTATTAACTCCGAACTTTTCCATACACGCGTAAATCATCTGCGGCTCCGGCTTGCCGATGAACACGGGTTTCCTACCGGTTGCTTTTTCATAACCGAAACACATGCTTCCGCAATCGGGAACGGCGCCGAATTCGGTAGGGCAAACCCAATCGGGGTTGGTCGCGTAATACGGGGTGCCGAGCATAAGCATTCTGCAAGTGGTTCTCATCTTCTCACCCGTTATTTCCGGATCGAACGCGACGAGTACGCACGCGGCGTTTTTATCGTACTCTTCGGTAACGTCAAGGCGGTTGTTTTTCAGTTCTTTTATAAAAGATTTAGTACCTTGCGCGTAAACGAGCTTTTCCGGAAACAGCTCTTTCATAAGCCTCGCCGCGGCTTGCGTAGAAGTGAAAAAGTTGTCTTTATCGCAGGTTATCCCCATTTTTTTCAGTTTTGCTATATAGTCTTCGACGGACGAAGAAGAGTTGTTTGTTATAAAAACGTACCGTCCGCCGTTATCGGTAATTCCCTTTAACAGCTCGGTTACGCCGTCAAACAGGCGCGAGCCGAGATATATCGTTCCGTCCATATCGAAAAGGTATAGTTTTTTATTTTTGAGTGCGTCGCAATTTTTTCCGAAATAATCTTTCATGCTTTTTATCCGAAATTCGCCGGCGAAAATCTATTCCAAAGTATCTGTGGCGACGAGATTTGCCCCGTCCGAAACGTTTTCTATCAAAACGGTTCCCTCTTTTACCTCGGTCGGTGCCGTAAACCCTTTTATCCTATCCATAACGTAAAAAATGTTCTGTTTTTTTACGGGCTTATCCGTTTTTACCGGCAGCATTTTACCCCCTGCCGTTCTCACGGTGGAAGTAACGACACGCATCGGGCAAGTAACCTCGTTTTGCGCGTAAAGCTTGCCGCGATTGCAGCCGTTACCGCTAATAGAAACGACCTTTTCGCCGTCCGTTTCAACCGTAATACAGCACCCGACAGGGCATTCTATACAAGTTAAAATTTTTGTCTTATCCATAGTTTATCCACCGCCGTCAAATAATATCCACGCTCAGCGTGATTTTTTCGCCAAGCTCGTAAACGGTCTTTTCCGGCAAAGTAATCGACTGCATTTCACCGGGAGCCGCCGCTCTTTTTTTAGCGGAGGCAAGCCTTTCTCCGTTTTCGGAAGTGACCTTTATCTCACATAAACCCATAGGTTTTCTTACGCGGAAGAAAATCTTCACGTCGCCGGAAACGCTTTTGTCTATCATCTGCGGAAGCGCGTAGGACACGTTATCCCCGGCTTTCACGTAAACGGTCTCTCTGTCTTTGTATCCGCTTAAAACGTATTCCGAAGCGTATCTGCCCGCAATCTCCGCTTCCTCAGAAACGAAATCCACGAGGTCGTGAACGTGAAGGGCGTTGCCGCAAGCAAAAATCCCCCTTACGCCGGTCTCTCTCGTCTGATAAACTTCCGCGCCTTTCGTAGCGGGCGAAAGGGTAAATCCTGCGTCCTTTAGCAGCTCGTTTTCGGGTATAAGCCCCACGGAGAAAAGCACCGTATCGCAATCGAAGTGCATTTCCGTGCCCTTTATCGGAAGTCTTTTTTCGTCTACCTTACTCACCGTAACGCCGGTAACTCTCTCGTCCCCGTCGATTTCCGTAATCGTGTGGCTTAGATAAAGCGGTATCGAAAAATCGTCGAGGCATTGAACCATATTCCTTTTAAGTCCGGTGGAATACGGCATAATTTCGCATACGGCAAGAACTTTCGCGCCTTCGAGCGTCATTCTCCTCGCCATAATAAGCCCTATATCGCCCGAGCCTAAAATAACCACGCGTTTACCGACTAACAAGCCGAGCTCGTTGACGTACTTCTGCGCCGTCCCCGCGGAATAAATTCCGGCAGGTCTCGTTCCGGGAATATTCAAAGCTCCGCGGCTTCTCTCCCTGCACCCCGCGGCAAATATTATCGCCTCTGCCTTTACAGTAAAAACGCCGTAAACGGAATTTATGGCGGTAACCGATTTGTCCTTGCTTACCGAAAGCACTGTGGTGCGTGTGAGCGTTTCGATGTTTCTGTCCGAAACCATTTTTTTGAAGCGATTTGCATACTCCGGTCCGGCAAGGCTCTCTCCGAATCTTTTCAGCCCGAACCCGTTATGAATGCACTGCATAAGAATTCCGCCGAGCCGTTCTTCTCTCTCGAGAATAATTATATCGCGCGCGCCGTTATCGAAAGCCGCAACCGCCGCGGCAAGTCCCGCGGGGCCGCCCCCTATTATAACTATCTGATATTTATCTTTCATCTCTGTTCGCCCTCCCGCTCTCGGGATATTGTTTACACGCGGAAAAACCGCCTTTTTCGCGCATTATCCGCTATTTTAATCGTTGGTTATCACTTCTCTCCGCCGGTAATCAGGAAAGACTCACCCTCTTTTTTGGTCGTTTCTTCCACCTCTTCGTGAAGCTCGCGCGCGAGGATTTCGGCAACGACGGGCTGACAAAAACCGCCCTGACATCTGCCCATTCCCGAACGCGTTCTGCGCTTTATTCCGTCTACGTCCGTAGCTTTCGGGTTTTCCCTTATAGCACGGACAATCTCGCCCTCGGTAACCGTTTCGCATCTGCAAACTATTCTGCCGTACGCGGGATTTTTCTTTATAATCTCGTTTTTCTCCTCGGCGGAAAGGTTTTTAAAGAAGTAATCCGCTTTTCTCTCTCCGTTAAAACCGGGATTTTTTTCGAGCGGAATTATTGAACCGATAAGCTCGTTTACCACGTATTCGGCTATTGCCGGCGCGGAAGTAAGCCCGGGCGACTCGATACCCGCGACGAGAATGAAGTTTTCCGAGACCTTGCTCTTTTCTATTATAAAATCGTGTCTGTCCGAATACGCTCTTACACCGGCAAACGACGTTATAACGCTCTGTAAATTAACGGAAGGACACATCTTCCCCGCCTTTTGCGCTACCGTGTTAAGCCCCTCGAAAGTGGTGGAAGTGTCATACCTGTCGATTTCGTCGGCGGTGGGCCCTAAAATAATGTTCCCGTCCACCGTGGGCGAAACGAGAATACCCTTGCCCGCTTTCGTCGGCGTAAAGAAAAGCGTGTGCTTCGTAAGCCCTTTTTCGATTCTGTCGAGAAGCATATATTCGCCCTTTCTTCTGCCTATTTTAAACGAATAATCTCCTACCATATTCGCTATCCGTTCGCTGCCCTCGCCCGCCGCGTCGACGACGATTTTGGCTTCCACCGTCTTGCCGTTCGTTGCTTTTAAAGTGTAAAAACCGCCTTTTTCGCGCGTTATCTCGCAAACGTCGAACTTCGTAAACAGTTTGGCTCCGTTATCCATTGCGTTGCCTACCGCCGCAATAGTAAGCTCGTACGGGCAAATTATTCCTCCGGTTTCGGCAAGCAGCGCGCCTACGGCTTCTTTCGAAACGTTCGGCTCGAGCGCGAAAAGTTCCTCTTTCGAAAGGATTTTCAAGCCCGATACTCCGTTGTTTTCCCCTCTGCATTTAAGTTCTGCCAGCGTTTTTTTCTCCTCCTCGGAAAAAGCCACCACGAGCGAACCGTTGTTTACGTACTTTACGCCGAGCTTTTTTGCGTACTCGGGCATCATTTTATTGCCCGATACGTTGAATTTTGCTTTAAGCGAACCGGTAGGCGCGTCGAAACCGGCGTGAACGATTCCGCTGTTAGCCTTGCTTGCGCCCATACAAACGTCGCCCGCTTTTTCTACCATGCAGACGTTTAACTTGTATTTTGAAAGTTCTCTAAGCGTCGCGCCGCCTGTAACGCCGCCGCCTATTATGGCAACATCAAACATTTTATCTCCTAATTTTTCAAAAAATCTACGGCTTCGTCTATTGTAGAAAAGCCCTTATATCTCACTTTATCACCGTTTTTTTCGGCTTCCGCAATCATATCGGCAGCCTTGCTCCACTCGTTTAAGACCACTAAGTCGTCCTTAAAAATAAGCGCGTAGTACCTTCTCGAACGAACGGATCTGTTTATGAGTTTGCGAACTTTAAGAAGTTTTTTGCGGTCGAGTTCTTCCTTTTTATCCGCCCTTTCTTTTTGCTTCTTTTCGTGCATACGCAAAAGTTTTTCGGGAGTAAGGTTCCTTATCGACAGCATATTCAGTATCTGAGCCGCCTCTCCTTTAGTCAGCATTCCGCGCTTTTCAAGCCGCTCCCACTCGTCTTTTTCGACGCGCGATTTTATATAATCTTTCTGCTTTTCGCTCGCGGGGGCGTACTGCCAATTATAATATTCTTTCAAATCCCACAATTTGCGCTCGTCCTCGTGGCGTTCGGTGAAAAAGACGTAAGCTTTGTCGAGCGCCGTCTGCAGGTTCGTCTGTTCGCTCTCGCGGTAGCGGAATTTATTCTTTTCGTCGTCGAACTCGTAATACATCACTTTAGTATTGCCGAGTTCGTCCATCGCCTTTATTCCTATTCTCTCTCCGTCGGCAAATTGATAAACAAGATCGCCGTTGCTCTTTTTCGTCCAGTTAACCCTATGCGAACTCACGTTCTGCTCGGCAAAAAACAAACTCACTCCGCGAACGTTCAGTATCCAGGTTTCGGGGCATTCTCTCGCTTCTTCCACGATTTCCTGCATATCCGTGAGAAGCCCTTCTATCTTCCCCTTGCGATAGTCGGGAACGTCGCCTATATCGAGCCCCATCAACGTAGGAGCAGTGCATATATCGAGTTTGCCCGTAACGCCTACGCAGTCGATAAGGGTAAGATACTTCTTGCCGGGAGCTTTGCGCAGCCCTCTGCCGACCATTTGAGTATACAAACTCGCGTTTTGCGTCGGGCGGGCGATTATAACCGTTTCTACGAGAGGCATATCCGTGCCTTCGGTAAATACCATACAGTTCACAAGGCAGGGAATTTCCCTGCTCGTAAACCTGTCGATAATCTCTTTTCTGTTTTTCGTATCCGCACTGACACATTCCGCGCCCTCTATTTCGGCGGCGATATTCCTCGCGTGGCTTACGGAAGCGGCGAATATCAGCGTTTGCCCGCGCGCGTACTTTTCGTATATGTCCCTTATTTCCTTGTTCGCAAGCGTCGTGTTTATAGTTTTATCGAGGTCGGACGCAACGAAATCGCCCATTCTCCGCTTAACCTTCGTAAGGTTATACGAAACTTCCACGCGCATGCATTTTACGTCCGAAAGCCAGCCGTTTATTATTCCCCATTTCAGGTCGCGACTGAAAATAATAGATGAAAATACGTCGTCCAGCCTGACTTTATCGCCTCTGTTCGGGGTTGCGGTAAACCCTACGTGAATTCTCGGGCGAAAATACGAGTAAATCTTTTTATAACTTTCCGCGGCGGCGTGATGCGCTTCGTCTGTGATTATAATATCGAATTCGTCGGGCGAAAATTTATCCAGCCTCCTTATAAGCGACTGAACGCTTGCGGAAACGATTTCTTCGCCGTGAGAAGTTTCCTCTCCCTGTTCCACTCCGCACGGGCAATCGTAATACTTCAGCGGCTGATGAACAAGCTCTTCTCTGTGCGAAATTATAAGAACTTTTCCGCTCCTCCGAATGCGTGAAAAAACGACGGTCTTCCCAAGCCCGGTAGCCATACAAACAAGGCCGCTGCCGCTCTTCATACCGTCTATGGCTTTGACGCATTCAGATTGATAATCGCGAAGTTCAATCATTCGGTTTTTCTCCGATTTCCGTTGTTCGTCGCCGCAAACAACCGTCTACAGCCGAACGCAAAGGAAAAGTTTTCCCTTTTTTATGAATATTATCCCGTTTTCGTAACAAAATACTTTTCGGGAGGAAAAACAGATGAAAGTATTTAATGTTTTCAGCATAATCGCGCTTATCGTAACTATCGTCGGCGCGCTTAATTGGCTTGCAGTTGGTATTTTCGGGTTCAACTTCGTGAATTTCATAACCTTCGGAATGGCGTGGCTCGAAAGAGCCGTTTATGTCCTCGTAGGCTTAAGCGGAATATTCATGATAGTCTGGCTCGCACTCTGCGGCGCCGATATGGCGGATAACGTAATTTAAGTTTGATTTTAAACTTCCGCTTTGCCGATAAAAGACCGAAACACCGGGTTTAAATCTGCCCGAAATTTTATCGGCGGTAAAAACGTCCGTCGTTTGCATGCAAACGATTTTCGCGGGCGTTTTTTATTTTTTCAAAAATTCCGTTTTACTTCGCTTTTTCGAAAAACCCGTTTGTGCTCGGAAAGGCTATTTGCCCACGCAGAAACGCGAGAAGATATCGTTTATAATACTCTCGGAAGCAGTTTCTCCCGTTATTTCTCCAAGGCGCTGCCAAGCCTCCGTTATATCCACGCTAACCGCGTCGAGCGGCATTGCGAAAATAGCTTCCTCCGCTTGTTTCAAACTCTCGGAAGCCGCCTTTATCGCATAAAAATGGCGTTCTTCGCTTATAATATCGCCCGATAAATCCACGCTTCCGCCGAACACTTTTTCGGAGAGCATAGCAGGGATTTTTTCGACGTTTTCGCCCGTAAGCGCGGAAACAACCGCGTCGGGAGAGACTTCTTTTCCGACGGACGGAAGAACTCCCTCGTCGGACTTATTCAAAACTGTAATTCTGTTCTTGTTTGCCGAAAGCTTAATAAGTTCTCTGTCTTCTTCTGAAAGCTCTTTTGAGCCGTCTATGACGAGAAGCGCTACGTCCGCCCCGTCGAGAGCCTTTCTCGAACGGTTTATACCCTCGGCTTCTATCGCGTCTTTACTTTCGCGAATACCGGCGGTGTCGAATAATTCGAACCTTACTCCGTCGTTTATAATCGTGCCTTCCACTACGTCCCTCGTAGTCCCGGCAACGGGCGAAACTATGGCTTTGTCATAGCAAAGCAGCCTGTTGAGAATCGAACTTTTGCCTGTGTTCGGCTTGCCCACTATCGCGACTTTCACGCCGTTTTTAACTTTTCTTCCCACAGAATACGTTGCCAGGAGACGTTTCAGCTCGGCGTTAACGCCGCTTACCGTCTGAAGAATATTGCTTGCGTCGGCTTCTTCAAGCCCCTCTTCGGGGAAGTCTATATTAGCGTCGATTAAAGTTAACGCGTCCTGAAGTTTTTGCTGTAAACCCCGTATTTCGCGCATTAAACGCTCTTTATAGAGGTAATAACCGGCTTTGACTTCGCCCTCGCTTTCGCTGTTTATCATATCGATAAGCCCTTCGCAAGAAGACAAAGACAGCTTGCCGTTTAAAAAGGCGCGCTTAGTGAATTCGCCGCGTGTAGCGGGCTTTGCGCCGAGAGCGAAAGTTCTTTGCAATATGCCGCGCGTTATAGCCATACCGCCGTGACAGTGGAATTCCACCATATTTTCGCCGGTATAACTTTTGGGCGCGCGGAAGTAAACGCACATACCGAAATCGCGGAAGTTGCCCCCGTCTATTTCGCCCACATACATTTTATAAGGTTCAAAGTCCTTAACCTTGGTTTTCCCCGACGGGAAAAACATTTTTTCGGCTATTTCAAGCGGACTTTCTCCGCTTATTCTTATTATCGCAACGCCGCCGACTCCTATTGCCGTGGATATTGCGGATATGTTTTCAAGTAACATTTTTTGTTATATTTCTCCTCAAAGAGGTTATTCGGCATCCGTTATTTCGGGAATACCGAAACAAGTTATTGCTTTATCTTACTTATACTCGTCGAAAGGACTGTCTGGCGGGGTTTGATTTTTATCGTCCGAAGCCTTCCCGTCTTTATCCGACTTGGAAAGATCGTAAGGATCTTTATACTCCCCACCGTCGTAATCGTAAGGGTTTCCGCCGCCATACATGGCGTGCATTTTCATTTTAAGATACTCTCTGTATTCCTCGCAGGAGTTGTTCCTTATAATGAACACTATGAGCGCGCCCGCGGAGAAGCCCACGAAGGATTCCACAAGTACCGATATAACGAGGAACAAGAAGCGACTCCTCGGCGCATAGTTCGAAAATACGAGGAACAACAGGAAATACCAGAATAAATTCCACGCGCCGCCGATAAAATAATATGCGTACGAAACTACCGTGTACGCGAGCGAAGAGTCCAAAGACAAAGTCGCGTCCGCAAACGCCGCGTAACCGGACAGAGAAAAGTCCTCGCTGATAACGGCGGTAAGCACCGGCAGCGACAAAATATCCCTTGCCAGAAAAAGACCGAACGCCGCTATCTGCACAATCATCGCGATAAGCCCCATGTGCTTCATCTTTACGTTTGCGATTTCGAGCGAAGCGATGAGCTTGCCCATAAGAAAAATCTGCCCGAAAGGTATAAACGCAAGCCAGGTGTTTTTAAGATTCCTCTTTTTCGCCATAACGAACAAACCGAAAGCGAGAAAGAAATAATTGACGAGATACAAAACAATCTCACGAGCCGCCGCCACGCCGAAAATATAACTGATTTTTACGCCGGCGTTACCGAGCATCTGCCATATCTCTCCGGGATTTCCGAATCGATCGGTTATGAATATGCTTTCAAGTACTCTTATAAAATTCGTTATCAATAGATGTTCCTCCAAAGGAATTTTAGTTTTCCCCTACCGAAGCCGACCGCAAATACACGCAGGGCGCAAGGCAAACGAATAAAAACGAACGCTATGCCGGCTAAAACCCGAAAAGACTTGCGGCAACGCGCACCACGGCAATTACAATCGCAACGGCAATCAATATTACCGCAAGCGTTTTCGATTTTGCTTCTTTGTTAAGACCGACGAACGCACCTCTTTTGAAACGCATCGCGTCCGGATAGTATTTTTTAAATAACCCGAGCTTGGAAATATCTATTACTATCGAAGCCTGCGCGTTCTTCTCCGCCGAAGACATCAATACGGGTATTTTTTTCTTTTCTCTGCCGTAAAGATAGCCGTACCCGCATTCCACTCTGCCCACGTCCGTCGTTTCGTCCTCACTGTAAACGCAGAAAGGACGTTTTACGTTTTTAGCGTACCCTATAAAATACCAGACGCCTATAATAAGCATCGTAAGTCCGCAAAGGGTTGTGCAAACGGTAAACACGCTCTTCGTTTCGGGCGAAAGCCCGTATAACGCGGAAACGAGCGAAAATGCCTCCGCGAACAGATTGTTGAAAAAGTGCATTACCGTGCCCTGCGCTATGTTCCCCGTAAGATAAACGCAACCGCCTATGGCAAGCCCGCCGAGAAACTGCAATATCAACTGCTGAGTGTTGCCGTGGAACAACGCGAACATAGCCGAACTTATAACAACCGAAGCGAAACCGCCGAAACGATTTAAGCCGCGCATTATTATTCCGCGGAAAGCAAGCTCTTCTATTATGCATGGAAAAAGGGGCACCAGCGCGAGGTAGACCGCCGCCCACAACGGGCTGCCCTTTATTACGAAAGGTTCGTTTGCACCGGCAAAGCCGAACAGCGACGCACTCTCCGAAAATTCGGTATGCAGCGCGGAAAAACAAACCTGAATGCCGCATATAAGCGCGCAACCGAACAGCATCGGCGTAAAATCGAAGCGGAAAACGTATCCGCCGCCGCTCAGCGGGTTAGTTTGTTTTATCAGCGAAAACACTACGCCGGAAATTAAAATTATTCCCTGAGATACGCACAGACTTATTACCGCGTACAGATAGTAATCGGTTGCGGCAACGGCTTGCAGTTTTTCCGAAACTCCGGTCAGACCGAAAACAATCGGAACGGCGGCAAAAGCCACCAACATAAATATGTAAAAACAAACGACGCCCACGGACGTAAATTCGTTCGGATTGTATTTGGAAGGCGCGATAAGTTTCTCGGTATATTCGTTTTTTATTTTCAAACTATATCCTCTCCTTTCCCCATCTTTCGTATTCCTTAATCCTCAGGCGATTTCGTCGAACCCGCACGGAGGGGGTTAATAAGCCCTTGCGAAGTAAACGAGCGTTTTAGCGGGTTTTCCGCAAACGGCGCAAACTTTTCCTTCGTAAGAACCCTCTGCCATAACTCTTGTGGAAGCGGAAGCGACTTCTTTAACTTTATCCTCGCATTCGCGGCAACCGCACCAGGGAGCTTTGACGAATCCCCCGTCTACGCCCTTGACGATTTCTTCGAGATTGTCCGCCCATCTTACCTTTTCGTCGCGAAGTTTGCGCGATTTTTCAAGCATATTGGACTGAATGTCTTTTAAAAGTTCCTGTACGGCGGAAACGTCGCCTAACGTGAAAGAATTCTTCTCATGCGTGTCGCGACGCGCAACGAACATCTGGTTGTTTTCTATATCTCTGGGACCTATTTCTATTCTGAGCGGAACGCCCTTCATTTCCCATTCGTTGAACTTCCAACCCGCGCTGGCTTCTCTGAAATCGACTTCCGCACGAATACCCGCATTGGCGAGTTTTTCGGCAAGTTCCTTAGCCTTTTCGTCAACTCCGCCCTTATGTGAAGCTATCGGAACGATAATTACCTGAACGGGAGCGACGACAGGCGGCAATACAAGCCCGCGCTGATCGCCGTGAGCCATAATAAGCGCGCCTATAAGACGAGTGGATACTCCCCAGCTGGTGGAATATCCGTATTTCAAAGTTCCGTCCTTATCGAGGAACTTCATATCGAAAGCCTTTGCGAAGTTCTGCCCGAGATAGTGAGAAGTACCCGCCTGCAAACTCTTGCCGTCAAGCATCATTGCTTCCATACCGTAGGTAGCGACCGCGCCGGCGAATTTTTCCTTTTCGCTCTTTCTGCCCGTGAAAACGGGGATAGCGAGCGCATTCTCGGCAAACTCTCTGTACACGCCGAGCATTGTCTGTGCGTCCTTTTCGGCTTCTTCGGCGGTAGCGTAAACGGTGTGACCTTCCTGCCAGAGGAATTCGCTCGTACGGAGGAACGGACGGGTTGTCTTTTCCCAACGCACCACGTTACACCACTGATTGATTTTTATCGGCAAATCCCTGTAGCTCTGCATCCATTTGGAGAACATTCCGCAAATGATGGTTTCGCTGGTAGGTCTTACTATAAGATTTTCCTGAAGTTTCTCCCCACCGGCGTGCGTTACCACAGCTACTTCGGGAGCAAACCCTTCTACGTGTTCTGCTTCCTTTTTAAGAAAGCTTTCGGGAATAAACATGGGGAAGTACGCGTTTTTAACTCCCTGCGCTTTAAATCTGCGGTTTAACTCCGTCTGAATGTTTTCCCATATGGCGTAGCCGTAAGGGCGTATTACCATAGTGCCTTTTACGGGGCCGTAATCGACGAGTTCGGTCTTGATTACCACGTCTGTAAACCAACGGGGAAAATCCTCGTTCATATCGGTAATTTCTTTAACAAATTGTTTCTCTTTAGCCATCGTTTTATCCTTCCGATTGTTTGTTTTTATGTTTCCGGGAAAAACGAAATACTCGCCTTTTCCGCATATATAGATTCTTATACTTTTACAGTATAACACAACGCGCGCGACTTTTCAAGTTTTTAAGGGGCTAATACTCTTTGTTTTTCCGTATAAACCGCAGCAACCCCCGATTACTTCGCTCGCACCCGATAAAAAAGAACATAAAAAAACGCCTTATCGGCGCAATCGGTTTGGAAACTATAATATTACCGGGAAAAATATCGGCACGGAATCCTTCCGCACGGGTTACTCCCCGAACATTTTTCTTTTAAGCGAATAGACGGATTTATACGTCGGGTAAAACAACGCGGCAAGCGAAATCGTCACGCAGGTGCAGTGAGTGGCGAGAGTCGGCAGAGAGCTGAAAAAATACGCCCTCGCGCTGTTTTCTCCGAAGCCGAGCATAAGCGGAGTTATAACGTTGTCAATCATCGTAAAGCTTGCGGTTAGCGCGGCGCAAATTATTACAAGGACTACCACGGCGAACACTTTTTTGCCGTTTCCTTTGCGATTCGGGCTGCTTTTCGATTTTTTATCCGAATTGTTTTCGTTTAAATCGCCGTCCGAAAGAACTCCATCGCAAGAGCTTTTCCCCGCATTGTTTTCTTTGACGGAATTGCAGGCAGTCCCACTCTTGCCGTAAAAAACCGAATTGAGATACTTTCCGTACAACGCTAAAACGAAAGCGAAAATCGGGTAATAAATCATATACAAAACGATTACGGTGGGATAGAAACCGAACACGAAACATCTTAAAAAGGAAAAAGCAACGGCGGCAACGACGCCGTCGCGAATTCCGAACGTAACGCAAAAAACGCAAAGGATAAGCGAAACGACTTCCACGCCCGCCGCAAACGACAGCGCGAATTGCCCCCCTATAAGGAGAGCTACCGTCATTGCTATGACCGCGATATGCTTCGCGGTGTATAATCCTTTAGAGTTTTTCATAACTTTAAAACCTTCCGCCACGCGGCGATAAATTTCTTTAACTTAAACCGTTTACGCGTTGTATACTTCTAAGACGAAAACGAAATGTTCTCCGTCTGTAACGCCCTGCGAACTTACGCCCATAGCGCACGAATAATAAGTTTTGCCCGAATACTCGTAAGTGTATTCTTCAAAAGCATTGTATACGCCGTTGGAGTCCGCGCGTCTGTTATCGGTATAAACCATCCAATACGCGCCTTCCTCTTTTTTGCCGCATATGGATTCGATAAACAAACCGTATTCGCTCGAAGAACCGGTGTAAGTAAAGTTTTTGTCTTTTTCGGCTAAAGCTTTAAGCACGTCTTCAAGAGTCTTAACCTGTTTCGCAAATACCGTGAAAGTTTTGTCGAAGTCCGTAGCCACAACAGAAACAGTTACTTCCGCGTCGCCAGGCTCTACGGTTTCACAAGCGGTAAAAGAAAATAAGAAAGCGGCTAAAACGCACATTATCGCCAGAATTTTTGTAAATTTCTTCATTTGTTTACTCCTTTAAAAAATAAAAAATCTCCTCCCTCGCAAAAAAAGGGAAAAGACGAGAATAAAACCCTTTTCCGTAAAAAGCTAAGAAAAGAGCTTTTATCAACTGTCTTCCTCCCGACGAGAAACGTTGAAACAGTACGTGCGGCAGGTCTCCTGACTTATCGGCGGCAAAAAACGATTTACGTTCTTTCCGAAATCCGTCCTTCCCGTATAGCGAAACCGTCCGAAAACGAATTTTTCGCTCGTTGCACAGTGAACGAACTCCGCGAAAAGAGGGATCGCCTCTCTTCGAAAAGCCGCCGTACAGTAGCGCGGGCTGTGCGGTTTCTGACCGTCTTCCCTATTAAACGCCGCGCGCACGCGGCGTACCGTACGACTTTTGCATAAGCATTTTACAATAATGCGCAAAAAAAGTAAAGCAAAGACCTTTGATTTTTAAAACTATCTCGATAAAAAAGAATTTTCGGGCATAAAAAACGGCGACCGAAGCCGCCGCGCGTATAGCATAATATAACATACGTTTAGTATAAAATCCGCAATCTTTTTTTATCGCCCGCTTTTTGAGCAAAGAACGGCGTTATAGCCTTATGCTTACGATTTTCGATTGTTTCTTTTTGAAAAGAGTGGAAATGATTATCATAGGCTGAACGGGCGCGCCCAGGAAAAACAACGGCCAGATATTGTAATCGATAAACTGCAAATACACCGCCGCGAGAAGCGACCAGCAAAATATCGAAAGCAACACCGCGTTCGCCCATCTTACGTTTTCGTGCGTTTTATTGTATCTGTACGCAAAAAGCATCGACGGCGGCACCGCCCATACGAACGCCTGCCAATATTTCTGATTCTTAATTATATATAGCGCGACGTACAGAATAACGCACACGGTTACCACAGAAAGTATAGAAAGAGCAAGCATCGCAATGTCGTTTTTCTTGTCTTCCTTCCTCTGCTCAAGTGAATTTCCCTCCGCTTTTAAGACCGCGTTCGGCTTAATCAAATCGTCGATCGTAACGCCGAAAAGTTCGCTTATCGCGGCAAGCGCGTTTATATCGGGAGAGGAAGTTCCGTTCTCCCACTTCGAAACAGTCTTGTCCGAATAGGAAATTTTTTTCCCGAGGTCTATTTGTTTCATGCCTCTCTGCAAGCGCAACTCTTTAATATTTTTTGAAATATTACTCTCTATTTCTCTGTCCATACGTTAAGTATACCCCCTAAAACGCGCAAAGTCAAGAATATTTTCCAATTCTCCCATTCGGAGAGCGGCGCTATCTGCAAAAAAGAGAGCGGTAGAATAACCGGATACCGAATTCGTTTGCTTTATTTTGCCCGCATAATGTAGTCTGTTCATATCGATATATAAGAAATGTATGAGGGAAATACTCTAAGGAGAAAAACCAATGAAAAAAAGAATACTTATTCTATTCCTTATTTTAACGACGATGTTCTTAGGCTCGTTCGGAGTTGTCGCTTGCGGCAAACCGTCCGAAGATTCTTCTCCGTCTCAATCGGCTGCTCCCGAAAAACCTGACGACAGCAACTCTTCCTCTTCCGGCAACACCTCCGGCAACACCCCCTCGAAAGTTTCCGACAGTGAAACTTCGGACAGCGAAAGCACCGGAGGGGAAACCTCGGACAGCGGCTACGAAGAAGACCCCGTACCGGAACCCGAACCGGAACCCACCCCCACTTACAAAAGCGGCGAAGACGCTATTATGACGGGCGCGAAAGTTACCCCCGATAAAGTAAACCCCGAATACGCGATTTACTACACGCTCGGGCAGCTTGCAAACGCGACTTCTTACGAAAGCACGGGAACGGGAAATTCGATAGCAAAAGGAAGCGTCACCACATACAATCAAACCACCGGCGGGCACTTTGTAAAAAACGGCGACTTATATTATAGTCAAAGCACTTCGAATTCCGAGCTCGTAAAAGTTAAACACGAGGCTTTAATAAAGGGCGACGCTCTTTCGTACAGAAACGACAACGGAAGCATAACCGGCTCTTCGAGAGCGGATTATACAAAAATCTACGGCGTTGCTCCCGACAAAATGCTCACCGGGCACATCTACAATCCCGAAACCGTTACGAACGCAAAACTTGAAAAAACCGAGAACGAGCTTTACTATTTTACTTTCGAACTCGATAAAGACAAGGCTCACACTATTCTTAAATACCAGATGAAACAGTTCGGAGGTTTAAGCAACTACCCCTCTTTCACCGAAAACACTGCGGTTACTCTTGTAATAAACAAACAGTACCGGCCCGTTTCGTTGAAATACACAAGCAAGTATTCCGTCACCAAACAATTCATCTTTACAGTGACTATGAACTGCACCGAAACAAACGAAATTACTTTCTTTTCTTTCAACGACAACACGACCATTCCCGACGAAAGCAAATTCATCGGCGCGCTCAATAAATAAGCTCAATAAAAACTTTTAAAATCCGAAAGCTACGTTCTCTTTCTCGCCTGCACGGCAAAACGGAACGTAGCTCTTTTTTTGTTGAAAATTCACTTTTTTGTCAAAAAACGCCGAAACGCCGTGCTAAAAGCTTGATTATATGCGTAAAATGTGATAAAATAAATTTATATAGTCGCACAAAAAGCAAAAATGCAAACTCAATCGCTTCTTTTGCCGAAAAACGTGCGCAAGTTCGGCGGAACAAAAAAATCTACCGCCGCCGAAAAAGGAGTTTTTGTTTTTTATGGACGATCCCCTTCCCGGTAATTTGGGAACTTTCGGAATCACTCGGCTTTTAGCAACGGATACAAGCGCTACGGACGGAATTGCCACGAAAATCATTATTTTGGTTGTGCTGGTCATTCTTTCCGCTTTTTTTTCTGCCGTGGAGACCTCTTACACGTCGCTGAATAAAATCAAGCTGAAAACGCTTGCGCAGGAAGGCAAGGGCAGCGCGCGCACCGCACTGAAACTCGTTGAAAATTACGATAATCTGCTGTACGCGATACTTATCGGCAACAACATAGTCAACTTAACGGCATCGTCCGTCGCAACGTTGTTGTTCATCGATATTTTCACGAACAACCCGAGTCTCGGCTCCACCGTATCCACAATCGCAACCACGGTCGTCGTTCTTATTTTCGGTGAAATCACCCCTAAAACGATAGCAAAAACCATTCCCGAACGGTTTGCTATGGCTTTCGCGGGGATAGTAAGATTTTTCGTTATAATCTTCACCCCCCTCTGCTGGTTGTTCTCCGGCTGGAAGAAGTTAATACTTAAAATATTCAAATTCAAGCCCGACGAAGGTATTACCGAAGAAGAGCTTATAAATATAGTAGAAGAAGCCGGCGAGGGCGGCAGTTTAAACGATAACGAAGCGACTCTTATCCGCTCCGCAATCGAATTCAACGACCTCGACGTCGAAGACATCTACGTACCGCGAGTGAACGTTATCGCAATCGAAAAAGACACACCTATCGATGAGATAAAGG
Organism: Christensenellaceae bacterium; assembly: GCA_022768945.1. Lineage (GTDB taxonomy): Bacteria > Bacillota > Clostridia > Christensenellales > Borkfalkiaceae > RGIG3732. The sequence goes on from JALEKY010000062.1 coordinate 23,803, forward strand.
CGCTTTTCGTAGAGCATTCGTTCTCGAGACTTCCCGTTTACGAGGAAGACATCGACCACGTTATCGGCATGCTTCACGAGAAAGACTTCTACGCGGCTTTGGCGCGCGGCGCAACGGATATAAAAGACTGCATAACGAATATCGCGTTTGCCACCGAGCATATGAAGATTTCCACTCTTTTAAAAAGTCTTCAGAAGCAGAAGATACATATGGCTGTAGTTGTGGACGAATACGGCGGAACCTGCGGTATCGTTACGATGGAAGACATCCTCGAGGAGCTTGTAGGCGAAATCTGGGACGAACACGACGAGGTTGTCGAATACTTCGAAAAAGTTTCGGACGACGTTTATATCGTTGACGGCAATGCCGAAATAGACGACTTTTTCGAACTGTTCTCGATTGAAGAAGACCGCGACGAGGAGACGGACGCCAACACGGTAAGCGGATGGGTTTGCGAAAAGCTCGAAAATCTTCCGGTAAAAGGCGATACTTTAACCGAATACGGCTTGCTTATAACCGTTCTCGAAGTAGACCAGACAAGAGTCGCGAAAATCCGCGTGGAAGTTCTGCACAACGAAGAGGAAGAGGCCGAAAACGAAGAAAAACCCTTGGTAAAGCTTCACCATGACGAAGAACCCGACAAACACGACAATCAGGATAAAGAAGAAAAACAAGACTGATTTAAAAGAAAATAATTTTAATATAAAAAGCACGAAAGGTCACGGAAAACCATTATCCGCGACCTTTTTTTATTAAATTAAAAATGCCAAACGGCACTTACCGCAAATGGGAAAAACACGTTCCCTTTGCAGACAAAAAACAAACTACCAACGCCTTGTAAAAATATAAAATGATGTAAAAAGCCCGTAAAACAAACGTTATCGTGCAAAAATCATAAGTGTACACACCATCAAAAACAGCTTACTCAACCATGCGACGAGCGCGACGGCTACATCGGCTTATATCGCCGCCAGGATACGCTCGGCTATTTTAGCCATTCCCCTATCTCCGGGATGCAGAGCGACTCCTTCGTGTTCGAATAACCCCAAAGCTTTATTCGCGTTGTCGTAACCCAGGTCGGACAACGTAACGAACTGCCCGTTTACACGTTCGCAAACGTTTTTTATCATTTCGTCAAGCTCTTTATATTCCCAGAACAAATCCGTTATAATAACCTTTTCAGCCTTTCCCGTGAAATACCGAACAAAATTTTCAAAGTCCTTTTCAAAATCGTATTCCGAAAGCTTCTGCCGGTTGACGTTCTCTCCGAGCCTGACGACGACAATATCCGCGCCAAAATCCTTAGAAGCAAAAAAACTTTCCAAAACCTCCGTCTTCCAGAAATTCAACTCCCATTCCCCTACGTTCGTAATGCAGTAATTAACCGCACCGAACTTTTCTTTAAGACCATCAAGGACGATATGAACGTAATCGTTCTGTTCGGAACTTGCCGCCATTCCCCAATTATGATTCCACCCTATTTCGGGTTTCGTTTCGTGCAGAGTAATCGAATTGCCAAGGAAAAGTACCCTCTTTCCTCCTTTTACTCCGTCGAAAATCTTAAATTTTTCCTTTACTTGTTTGGACGCGTCCACCGTATTTTTTTCAATGTCCTTGTTTATCATATTTAAACTCCTTTGCGTATTATTAACCTCCTTTCAGTCGAATATTTTTGAGGCAATCGTCGCTTCCGTTTATAATAAATCCGATAGATTAACGTATGCCGAAGACGAGCGCGTTTCGAAATCTTCGAAAACCGCTTTAACGAAAATCTCCACACTTTCTCCGCAACCGAACTTTACAAAATTCTGATAGTGACTTTTCAGCGAATACTTGTTTATACCCCTCGAAGTTATCAATGCTTTCTCCTCGCCGCCGCAAACGCAGCAGACGATATAGCGTTTCGCGCCGACAAGAGTAAACGATATAACGTCCTTTTCCACTGTAAGCACGGGAACGTTTTTATCGACTTGTTCTTCTATCTTTACCGAGTAAGATTTTTCGCTCGTAATTTGCAAACAAAGCGAAGAATAAGCCACCGCGGCATACTCGCCTGCGCCCTGCGTTTCAACGAATAAGTCGGCTGTATCGCACATTAACTCGCTATTTTTGTAAATTTTATAGCCGTCCGCGCCGGGGCATTCGTTCCAGCGAAGCACGGTCTTCCCGTCCGCTTCGACCACCGTTAACGACGGAGCGGCAATCTTTATGACGTACTCGTACGAAGCCGAACGGCACGGATTTATTTCCTCTTTCAAAAACCCGAACACCTCCACGAGATACACCCCGGGCTCGCGGTTGACCGTAATCGATTTGTCCATCGTATTGTTCGTCAGTATTTCCCCGTCAAGATACACGGCGAAAGAAACAATTTCCTCCGACGCGCTCCAAAAGACTTTTCTGCCCGACGACGAAACTTTTATAAACAAATCGTCTCTTTCTGCAGGAACGCTACTTCCGTCATCCGGCGA
>JALEKY010000009.1 GCA_022768945.1 Christensenellaceae bacterium
CTGACCGGGCGTTCTTTGCTGATAGGGTTTCTTTTCCCTTCTCGGCTCGGCGGGAATGAATTCTTTTCTGATTACGCGCTTAGGCTGATCGTCTACGTTCGGATCTGCTTTGCGGACTATGAACGACGGCAAAACGGGTTCGGTTTTCTTCGGCTGTTCTGCCGGTTTTTCCTCTTGCGTTTTTACCGTTTCTTCAAATTTTTGCGCGTTTTCGGGGGTTTTTTCCTCTTTTGCGGGAGAAGCAGACTGAGCTTTCGCTTCCTTTTTATCCGAGGAGGAAGCTTCTTTCTTTTCCGATTTTTTTCTCTTCTCTTCAACCGCCTTTTTCGCCGGTTTTTCTTCCTTATCTACGGGAGCGGGCTCTTCTTTTGCTTTAACCTCGGCGGTTTTTTCGGGTTTCTCCTCCGAGGCTTTTACGGGAGCTTTTTCCGAAGCTTCGGGGGCGGGTTTTTCCTCGCTTTCCGTTTTTGCCTCGCGCTTCTCGTTTTCGGCTTTTTCGGAGGAAACATCTTTTTCTTTTGCCGAGCTTACCTCTTTTTCGGAAACGACTTTCTCTTCTACCGCGGGAGCTTCGGTTTCTTCGGCAACGGTCTCATCGATTCTTATCTCATTCAATTTTTTGTTTTTATCGGAAATACCGCGGATAAACTCGTTAAGGTCTTTCTCGGACTTTTTGATTTTCTTTAAAAGTTCGTCGAGTTCCCCGCCCGCAAGCGCACCGATATTTTTAATGTTATCAAATTGAATTTCTTTTTTTTCTGCCATCTCTACTCCTTTCGGCCTCCGGATATAATTGTGAAATTTTCATCGAGATTATCTAAAATCGCCTTTGCGAGATTTTCTTCCGTTACGGCGATTGTTTTGCAATTCTCCTTGCCGGTTATTTCCTCCGCGGGGATAGCCGACAACACGAGGGGACACTCAAATTTGTCCGAATATTTTTTAGCGTCTTTCTTCGCGTTTTCGGACGCGTCTTCCGACACTATTATAAGGTTTGCTTTTTTGAGCGTTGCTATTACGTTTGCGCCCGCGCGCAAGTTTCCGGATTTTTTTGCAAACCCGAGGTAACTCGCTATTTTACTTCTTTGCAAGATATGCCTCCTCGATCGATTTGTATATCTCGTCCGACACCGCGCACTCGAATACGCGATTGAGAAGTTTTGCCTTGTTAAGTTTTTTTATGCACGCTTCGCTGTCGCATATGTACGCGCCGCGGCCGTTCTTCCTGCCTGTAAAATCAAGTGATATTTCACCCTCCGGCGAGCGGACTATGCGCAACATCTGTCCCTTTTCTTTCATTTCCCTGCACGCTATGCACATGCGGAGAGGCATTTTTTTCATCCTTTACCTCTGTCAGTTCGATTTTCAGCCGTTTGCTTTCCGCTTAGAAAAATACTCGATTTGCGGAATATTTAACTTGCGGACGGCGCCGCAAGACGGCGGTACGCTCAGTTTTCTTCGGTAGCGGTATCTTCGGCTTCCGACTCTTCCATTTCGCTTTGAATTTCCGCCATAGCTTTGGATTCGCTCTTTACGTCAATCTTCCAGCCGGTAAGACGAGCCGCAAGACGGACGTTCTGACCGTCTCTGCCGATTGCGAGCGAAAGTTTATCGTCCGGCACGACGACCGTTGCGACTTTTTCGCCCTCGAGAGCGGATACCTTTATTACCTTAGCCGGCGACAATGCCTTTGCAATGTATTCCAGCGGATCTTCGCTCCACAAAATTATGTCTATCTTTTCGCCGTTGAGCTCCTGAACGATAGCGTTTACGCGCGCGCCCTTATTACCTACGCATGCGCCTACCGCGTCTACCGCGGGATCGTGCGAGCAGATGGCGATTTTCGTTCTCTGCCCGGCCTCACGCGAGACGGCTTTGATTTCCACTACGCCCTGACGGATTTCGGGAACTTCGTTTTCAAACAAACGCTGAACAAGTCCGGCTGCAGTGCGCGATACCATTATCTGCGCGTTTCTGCCGTTGTTTCTTACGCGTTTTACGTACACCTTGATTTTCTGATTAAGTTCGTACTTCTCGCCGGGAACCTGATCGGAAGGAAGGAGAACGCCTTCGATTTCGCCTTTGCCGATTTCTACGTAGACGGTCTTGTCTTCTATTCTTCTTACGACGCAGTTCATTATTTCGTTTTCCTTGTCGCAGAATTCGGTGATGGTGTTGTCCCTTTCCGTTTCGCGGAGCTTTTGCATTATTACCTGCTTAGCCGTCTGAGCCGCGATTCTGCCGAAATCCTTGGGAACTATCTCTTCGGAAAGGACTTCGCCCACCTTGCAGTTTTTCTTTATAAGGCGAGCTTCTTCCAAAGATATTTCTTTATCTTTATCGACGACTTCGTCCACTATATTGCGGACGGAGAAAATCTGTATCTTTGCTTTTTCCGGATTGAGTTTTACTTCCACTCCGCCGGATATACCGGAATTACGTTTGTACGCGATTACAAGCGCGTTTTCGAGCGCTTCGATAAATACTTCCTGACTAATGCCTTTTTCTCTTTCGAGATCTTCAAGCGCCAAAAAGAAATCCTTATTAACCATCTTTTTGCTCCTCGTTCTTTTTTGTGTTAATCTTTTTTAAAAATTAACCGTTGCCGCAAGCTGTTTTGCCGCGGCGATTTTCGCCCGACAAAATCAGCGTTCTTGCACGTTTTACAGGCTTTTATGATTTTAACGATTTCAGTCGAACTTAATCGCTTTGTTTATCTTTGCTATTTTTGTGATCTGGAATTTTTCTTCCTTTTCCCCTATTTTTACAGTGACGGTGTTGCCGTCGTAACCCGTGAGAGTCCCCTCGAAATACTTCTTGCCCCTCATAGGCGCGAAGAGTTTTATTTCGACGTCCTCACCGAGAGCGCGGGTAAAATCTCTTTCGGTTTTAAGCGGACGGTCAAGCCCCGGGCTCGAAACGTTAAGAGTGTACGGCTCTCCGAAAGTGGGATCGAGCTCGTCAAGCAAATCGCTTACCGCGTTGTGGTACTTCTCGCAAGTGTCGAGATCGACGCCGTCCTCCGTATCGATAACGAGCGTAAGCGACGTGTCCTGCGGGCGCCAGACGGCTTCGATAAATTCTATATTCATACTCTCGGCAAGCTGTTTTGCCGCGGCGGATATTTCGTCTATCGGTTTGATTTTCATATCCATACCCCTTTACAAAAGTTAAGAGCGGAACGAACAATTCCACTCTCATAATCGATAAATCATGTTGCTAATAATATATTAACATATATTATTCTGTTTGTAAAGCGTTTTTTTGAAATATTGCGTATTTTTTCGCTTCGGGCTGAAATTGCATAGTATTCCGTCGGAAATCGCATAGCGTTCGGGCTGAAACCGTCTTTCCTTTTTACAGCAATCGCTACGTTAAATCGGGAAGGCAGCCTTTCATTTCGATAAGCTTTATAAAAACTTTCGCGGTCGCGTGGGCGTCGTCATACGCGCGGTGCGGATTGAATTCTATGCCGAAATACTCCGCAATGGTTCCGAGTTTGTGGTTGTGAAGCCTCGGGAGCAGCTGCCTTGCGAGAGCGAGCGTATCTATAAGCTTGTTGTAGTAATAATATCCCGCTTCTGCCGAAAGGCGTTTTAAAAATTTTATGTCGAAGTCTATGTTGTGAGCTATCAGTATCGCGCCCTCGAAAAACTTGTACACGTCGCCCGCGACTTGTTTGAAAACCGGTTTATCCGCGACCATTGCGTCGGTTATGCCGGTTATATCGGTGATTTCTGGTTTGATTTTTACTTTGGGATTGATAAGCGAGCCGAAACGCTCGGTTATAACTCCGTTTACGATTTTTACCGCGCCGATTTCGGTTACGGTGTCCGTGGCAGGTTCCGTTCCCGTGGTTTCGGTATCGAACACTACGAACGTTTTGCCCATGAGGCACTCCGGCGGGCGGGATTCGCTTTTAAGCATATTCCCCTGAGTGTAATCGACAATCTTCTCCGGAAAAATGTATTTATATTCTTGCGGGGTACTTTTTGACGGTTTCTGCTCGGGAATGAAATTCTCGGGAAAACGACAATAATTTATCTTTTTTATAACGAGGGAAAGTCTGTCGCGGTAGTTTTCGATTGCGCCCTGAATGAAAATTCCGTCGCCCTCTTTGAGCTTGCGGATATTGCCCTCCGTAGATTTTTTATTAAAATACGTTCCGGTGATTTTGCCGCTTTTATCCGTAAACTCGATAAGGAAAAACGGTTTGCCTTTTACCGTCACCCTCTCCCTTATAGACAAAATCGTTCCGCAAAGAAAGACGGAGTCCATTTCGCCCTGAACGTCGTCTATGTATACCGCGGTGTCGGCGCCGATAAGGTCGTCGAGTTTGTTAAGCTCGGTTACTTTTATCGAACGGTACTTGACGTACTCGAGCACGGGAGGCTTTTCGTCGAGAATGGAAAAATCGACCTCCGTATCTTTCGGGGTTATGCTGCCGCGAAACTCGTCGCAAAAAAATCTGCCGAGGTAGTTTTCTATTTCTCTTATCGTGCCGTGGCTTTCAAACTGCGAAACCATGTCCTTATCCACGGCGACGTTAAACGACACGACGTTTATTTCCGAAAGGTCGTTTATTCCATCGCGGAAATGCGTTTTTTTAGCGCGAGGCGAAACGCCGGATTTATCGGACGCAGACGTTGAAATTTCACCGTCGTTTTCAGACAAGCCGTCTTTATCGCACGTAATCGGCGTCATTTTAACTTTAATATCTTCCTTTAAAACCGAATGCGCGACCGACTTGCAGTTTTCTTTCAGGTAAGAGAAAATCTCCCTTGCGACAAGTTCCTCGTCCGCCCTGATGCGCTTTACGTCGAGGGCGATTTGCTTGAACGACGGAGGGAATTCCGTTTCCAACGAAGCGAGAATGCGCGCGCGTAAATCTTCGGACACGGTGTTGTTGCATATAACCGTGACTCGCGCCGAACGTGGCTCCGGATAAAGCTCGACCTTGCTGATTTTTGCGTACTTTAAACGTTCGTCAAGCGAGCGAATTTTTAAGTTTATCAGCTTTAATTCTTCTGAAGCCACAACTCGATCTCCTTTAATATTTCCTGCTTTGCAAGGGCAGCAGGCACCTTTCTTTTAATTTCTCCGCCGGAGAAAATTACGCATTCGTCTTTGCCGCCGGCAATGCCGATATCCGCGTCCTTTCCTTCTCCTATGCCGTTCACAACGCAACCCATAACGGCAACTTTTAGCCGTTTATGCGTGTTTTGGGTGGCTTTTTCTATTTCTTCGGCTATTTCGAAAACGTTATAATCGCATCTGCCGCACGTGGGACATGACACGACTTCGACGTAATCGTTTTCTATTCCGCAGGCGCGGAGAATTTTTTTCGCGGCGTAAACTTCCTTCACGGGAGGCGCTGAAAGAGATACCCTTACGGTGTCGCCTATGCCGTGGAGAAGGAGCGAACCTATGCCCGCCGCCCCTTTGATAAGACCGCTCTGCAACGTGCCTGCTTCCGTAACGCCGACATGCAGCGGGTATGAGCATCTTTCGGACAAAATTTCGTATGCTTTGACGGTGGTGGCGACATCCGAAGCCTTGGCGGAAATAACGATGTCGTTTACGCCGTAGCTTTCGAATTTCCTCGCGGCGTTGAGCGCGCTCTCCGCGAGAGCTTCCGCGCTTCTTCCGTATTTTAAAAGAAATTCCTTTTCGATGCTGCCCGAATTACTGCCTGCTCTGACGGGGATTTTATAAGCCTTTAAACAGTCGGAAACCGCCTTTATCTCGGCTTTTCCGCCTATATTGCCCGGGTTGATACGCACTTTATCCGCGCCGTTTTCGACAGACAGAATAGCGAGTTTGCTCGAAAAGTGTATATCCGCAACGATGGGGCAACTTACTTTTTCTTTTAAAATTTTTATGGCTTTCGCGTCGGCTTCGTCGCGCACGGCAACGCGAACTATGTCCGCGCCGGCATCTACGCACTCGTTGATTTGTTCTGCCGTTTCGTCTGTTTTTTCCGTTTTGACGGTTGTCATAGTCTGCACGGTTACTCTGTTTCCGCCGCCTATAATTACGCCGCCGACCGAAGTCGCGAAAGTCTTTTTTCTCTCCATATTTTTCTCAGCGGGCTAAGCCCGTTCCCCTATAATAAATCAGAATAAATGCAGCAAATCCACGAGTACGGCGAAGCCGAGGAACAGAAACAGACCTACTGTGTGAATGATTGCTTCTACATTGCGATTGATCGGTTTGCCCCTTATCCATTCGATAAGAGTAAACACCACTCTCGAGCCGTCGAGCGCGGGCAAAGGCAACAGATTGAATACGCCGAGGTTGACGCCGATATATCCGCCGATGGTCAGTAGATTTCTAAGTCCGCCGACTTTGATTACCTGCGTTGTCATTACGATAGTCGTCACGGTGCCGCCCATATTGCTTATGCCGAGCGCACCCGTTATGAGCTGACCGAGTACGAGGAAAATAGAACCCGCCATTCTGAACGAATAAGCGAACGCGCCGCCTATAGTTTGGAAAAATCCGAGACGAACGGTCTGGCTGCCCCAGTTGCTCTGCTCCGCTTTTGCCGTTATGCCGAGCATTCTGAAAGTATTCTCTTCGGTGGCGTTCGCCCAATCATCGGGCAGAGTTACGGTAAGCTTGCAATGTTTGCCGTTGCGATACACCCATAAGTTTGAGGTTTCGCCCGCGGATTTATCTTTTAAATATGCGTAAAGCTCTTTTTCGCCGTAAATCCTTTTTTCTTTTTTATAGTAGTTAAGGAAGTTTTCGTCGTTTTCGGGATGGTCGAAATCGAAAGTGTAATCGGACGTGCATTCGCGGAAAAGTATGTCGTTTTCCTTAAACACGGAATCCGAACGAACTCCCTTAACCTGAGTAAGGTTCGCTATGCCGAGAGCCTCCGTAACGCCGACCATATCCGTTGCGTTTTTGCTTGTGACGTCCGCGCGGAGAGTGATTTTCTGCTCTACGAATTCTCCGTTTCTGTACAGAACGAAATTAACGACGTCGCCCTGTTTTTTGCCGTTGAGCGCGTCGATAAGGTCTGTCTGAAGATAAATCGTTTTACCCTCGACGGAAACTATCGCGTCGCCTTGTTCGAGCGACCAGGAATATTCTGCGTTCGGAATTACGTCGCCCGCCGCGTAAAGCGTCTGCCCGTAAATGCCGAAAAGCAACATAACCATTATAATGGCGAGAACGAAGTTCATAAACGCGCCGGCGATGAGAACGATTATTCTCTGCCACGGCTTGCGGTTGTTGAACGCGGTGGGAGAATTGCTGTCGTCGTCCTCTCCTTCGAACGCGCAAAAGCCGCCTAAAGGCAACACTCTGACAGAGAAGTACTCGCCGTTCTTTCTCTTCTTTTTATATACCGCCGGACCGAAGCCGAGAGCGAATTCGGTTATTCCGAAGCCGAAAATTTTGCCCGCGCAGTAGTGCCCGAATTCGTGAACCGTTATCATTACGAGCAAAACGAGAAGGGCGAGAACGACGGATAAAATCGTGCTCATAACGTCCCCGAGAGAGCCGGAAGCCAATCCGTAAATCACAAACCCTATTACGAGCGCGGCAATAACCGCAAGAGTTACGGCGAGAACGATATTATTCTTTTTCTTATCGTCTCCGTCGCCGCTGCCCGGAGCGCCCGCATTAAACGATTTTTGCCGTTTTTGCGCGTTTTCGGGAAGATTTTCTTTCTCGCGCGTTTCGTTGTCCTGTTGATTCTTGTCTTTTAAATTATCCATTATTTCTCCGATTTTCGCTTTTCATTACTCTTCGTTCCGATGCCGGTCAAGTATAAAACTTGTTTACAATCAAAACGCCGATTTGTTCTCGGCCGACATACTGCAAGGTGTAAAAGCGAATAATTTTCGATAGGGATTCCTTTCATAGCCTGTGGTGATAGCGTCAGAACGCCATTACCACAGGCTATGAAACTCAACCCCTTGTTTTCTATTTTATGTAGTCGGTTTTTAATTTATAGGCGATTTCCCGCGCTTTTTTATCCACGCTCTTTAACGACTGGAGAGTAACGTTTTCCGTCGGAACGGACGAAACGGTCTTTTCGATAATTTCGGCTATATGAGTAAACGAAATCTCCTTTTCCAAAAAAGCGCGGACGGCTATCTCGCTTGCCGCGTTAAGAGCGCACGGACAAGTTCCGCCGAGTTTAAGAGCGTTTAACGCCAAACCGAAGCAAGGATATTTTTCCTCGTCTATCTTATAAAACTCGAGTTTTGAAAGCTTAATAAAATCGAGCGGCGGTATGTCGCAAGAAATGCGCTTCGGGTAGGTGAGCGCGATTTGTATGGGCTGAAGCATCGAAGGATTGCTCATTTCCGCAATGACCGAACCGTCGGCAAATCTGACCATGGAATGAACGACGGACTGCGGATGGACGACGACTTCGATTTTATCGAGAGGCGCGCCGAACAGATGATGAGCCTCGATTACCTCGAAGCCTTTGTTCAGCATCGTCGCGCAATCGATTGTTATTTTATCGCCCATTTTCCAATTTGGGTGACAAAGAGCCTGCTCGGGCGTGACTGTGCGAAGTTCTTCGCTTGAAAAATTTCTGAAAGGTCCGCCGCTTGCCGTTAGTATGAGTTTATCGAAGCCGTCTTTGCGAAAATTCAAACACTGCCACAGAGCGGAATGCTCGCTGTCGACAGGAATGATATTCACTCCGTTTTCCTTTGCTTTTTTAGTTACGAGTTCGCCGCCGACTACGAGCGCCTCTTTGTTCGCGAGGGCGACGTCCTTTTTCTTTTCTATCGCGTCGAGGACTATTTCAAGCCCCGAAAAACCCGTTACCGCAACAAAAACGAGGTCGACGTCTTCGGTGATACATTCGAAAACTCCCTCTCTCCCGTAATAGGCTTGCGTCTCTTGCGGAAGAGTTAATCCGCCGTTTCCGCCCGCAAGGCAAACTTTTTTCGGCTTAAATTTTTGCGCTTGCTCGCTAAGCAATTCCGAATTGACGTTAGCCGCGAGAGATACTACTTCCGCAAGAGACGGATTTTTTTCCACCACCTCGAGAACCTGTCTTCCGACTGAACCGGTACTGCCTATCAAAGCTATTTTTTTCTTTTTCAATTTATATGTTCCTTGTTATGCGCGTTACGTTTTTCGAATACGCGTCGGTTTGTTTGTTCTTTTTTATATGTGCCGTATATCGCACGTTATCGTGTATTTTGCTATATAATTGCGGCAAGAGCGAAGCACGCGTAAACGAGCGGGCAAGTAAACAGAATGCTGTCGATTCTGTCCATAATTCCGCCGTGACCGGGAAGAATTTTACCCATATCTTTTATGCCGATTTTACGTTTGAACGCGCTTTCCGCAAGGTCTCCGAACTCGGTCAGAAGCGAGCCGACGACGCCCGTTATTATAAAGTATACCACGCTCGGAACGTTATAATCGACGGCGAAAGAGAATATCGCCCATACGCCGAGCGCGCCGAGTATTCCTCCTACGATTCCGCCTATGCCGCCCGCTATGGTTTTTTTAGGGCTGATTTCCTCGCACATTTTCTTTTTACCGAACGCGCAGCCGGTAAAATAGGCGAACGTGTCCGAAAAAGGCGAGATTACGAAAATCAATATCATCGCGACGAGCGAATACTCGGTTAAAGCGTTCGCATACGTCATAAATAAAAGCAAAAAGGACGGGTAAAACGTGCCGAGAAGCCCGAGACCTACACCCTCGAGCGTGGCTTTTTTGTATTCGATTACAAGCAATGCAAGCTGCAAAAGCACGCCCGCTCCGTAAACGAAAAGAATGCCGTCGCCTTTATAATACCAACTTGCAGGGACCGAAGCCGCGGAAACCGCGACTGCCGCCGCTTTTTGCAAAAAGGTAGTTTTCTCTCCCGTCGCGCGGGCGACTTCAAACGCGCCGAGCGTACTCAAAATCAAAATATATATTTCGAAAAGAACGGGCGTTATGTCGCGCAGGAAAAAGAAGCTTACCGTTATAATAACCAAAGCCGCGCCCGTTATTATCCTTTTTAACATTTTTTCTACGTTCCCCCTTTTTTAAAACCTTTTTGCGCCGTTTGTGTGCGATTTAGGGTACTTTTTAAATTTACAGCGTTTTAATTCCGCTTAAATTTTACCGAACCTGCGGTTTCGACCGGAATAGTCGGAAAGAGCCGCGGATATATCTTCTTCACCGAAATCGGGGAAAAGAGTATCGCAAAAATACAATTCCGAATAAGTCGATTGATAGGGCATAAAACCCGATAGCCTTTTTTCGCCACCCGTTCTTATAATAAGATCGGGATCGGAAAGTCCGCTCGTGTACAACTCTTTTTCGAAATTTTCGGCAGTGAATTCTTCGTTCTTTTCCGAAAGCAAACGGGCAGCACGGATTATTTCCGCCCTGCCTCCGTATCCGAGTAGTATATTCAATGTGAACGGAGAACAAAAAAGCGTATCTTTTTCCGCTTGCCCGATTACAGAGCATAACGGCTCGCCCGCCTTTTCCACACTGCCGAGAAAACGCAATCTTACGCTTCCTTCTTTAAACAGCTTTGGAAAAGCGGCTATAAACTCCTCTATTCTCTCCAAAATTCCCGTGATTTCGTCTTGAGGGCGTGAAAAGTTTTCCTCCGACAACGCGTAAAGCGAAACGGTTTTTACACCCGCGTTAAAAAGAGCGTTAGCGACGACGGGAACTTTTTTTGCCCCCTCCTTATGACCTTCGCTACGCTTCAAGCCTCTTTCGGTAGCCCACCTGCCGTTACCGTCCATTATGACGGCAACGTGCTCGGGCAAAGCCGAAGTTTTATCGGCAAATTTCTTGTTTTCGGGCATTAAACGGTCATTACGTCCTTTTCTTTTTCTGCGGCTACCTTATCGATGGTTTCTATCGTTTTGGTAACTTCTTTTTCGACGTCTTTCTCGAAACCGCTGTATTCGTCGTCCGTGATTTCTTTGTTCTTGTTCATCTTTTTAAGAGCTTCGAGAGCGTCTCTGCGAATGTTTCTGACGGCTATTTTGGAATCTTCCGCCATCTTCTTTACCTGTTTGCAGATGTCTTTTCTTCTTTCCTCCGTAAGCTCGGGGAATACGAGCCTTATAACCGTGCCGTCGTTTGTCGGGGTTAAGCCGATATTGGATACGAGAATTGCTTTTTCGATATTTTTAAGCATACTCTTATCCCACGGAGCGATTACAAGACATCTTCCGTCCTGAACGGATATGTTGCCCACCTGATTGATGGGGCTGGGCTGTCCGTAATAATCGACCTGAACTTTATCGAGCACGTGAGGGTTTGCTCTGCCCGCGCGAATGGACGTGTATTCGTTTTTAAGTACCGACGCGGTTTTTTCAAGCCTTTCTTTGTTTTCTTCGAGTATCAAAGTTACAACTTCCATATCTGCTGCCATATTCGTTTCTCCCTTTTTTATTAAACTATCTTATCCAAGTGCCGAGTTCTTCACCCTCGCACACGCGGACTATTGCGTCTTTTTCGTTTAAACCGAACGCGAGTATCGGCGTTTTGTTTTCCATACAGATTGTTACCGCCGTGGTATCCATCGCTTTAAGTCCTTGTTTGATAAAGTCGATGTATTTGATTTCTTTATACTTCTTCGCGTCTTTATTAAGCTTGGGATCGCTGTCGTAAATTCCGTCGACGTTCTTTGCGAGAAGAAGTATATCCGCGTTTATTTCCGCAGCTCTGAGCGCCGCAGCCGTATCGGTTGAAAAATACGGATTGCCCGTTCCGCAAGCAAAAATAACTATTCTGCCTTTTTCAAGGTGATTTAAAGCCTTTCTTAAAATGTAAGGCTCTGCGACGCGGGTTATCGTGAGCGCGGTCTGCACGCGGGTAGGCACGCCTTTCTGTTCGATTGCGTCCTGCAATGCAAGCGCGTTGATTACGGTTGCGAGCATACCCATATGATCTGCCGTGGTTCTGTCCATATTAGTGCCTTGTCTGCCGCGCCAGAAGTTGCCGCCGCCGACGATTATGCCTATTTCCACGCCCATATCGTGAGCTTTTACAAGCTGATTTACCACCTGGTCTATAAACTTTTCGTTCAGCCCCGTGCCGTTTTCGCCTGCAAGCGCTTCACCGCTGATTTTCAGTATTATCCTTTTATATTTTGCGGACATATTTTCTCCTAAATATCGTTTGAAAAATCGACTTTTTTAAAAAAGGGAACACAAAAAAACTGTGTTCCCGTAATTCGACTTATTAGCCTTTCATCTGTGCAACCTGAGCTGCTACTTCGTCTGCAAGGTTTTCGTTCTTCTTCTGAAGTCCTTCGCCCATTTCATAACGAACAAATCTTCTTACGGCAATCTTTTCGCCTATCTTAGCTGTAGCTTCGACAACGAGCTGTTCGATTGTTTTGGAAGAGTCTTTTACGAACTTCTGGTTGAGCAGGCAGTTGTCTTCATAGAAGCTCTTGATTCTGCCTTCTACCATTTTTTCCGCTATATTCTGCGGTTTGCCTTCTTCAAGCGCCTGAGCGAGAAGTATCTTCTTTTCGTTTTCGATTACGCTTTCGGGAACTTCTTCCTTAGATAAGTACTGAGGATTTGCTGCCGCGATGTGAAGCGCGATGTCGTGTACGAGCGATTTGAATTCGTCGCCGCGAGCAACGAAGTCGGACTCGCAGTTTACTTCGAGAAGTACGCCGACCTTACCGCCCATGTGAATGTAGCTGTCAACGATACCTTCGGCTGCGATTCTGCCCTGTTTCTTAGCGGCTTTCGCAATGCCGTGCTCGCGAAGATATTCGATAGCTTTTTCAGCGTCGCCATTGCATTCGACAAGAGCCTTTTTGCAATCCATCATGCCGGCACCCGTTCTTTCTCTGAGCGCCATTACGTCCTTTGCCGTAAATTCCATATATATAACCTCTCCTGATATTTTATTGTTATTCGCCTTCCGAAAGAAAGGCTTATTTCTTTTGCCGTCGACAGCGGAAATTATTCTTTTTCTTCGGTAGCTACTGCTGCGGCTTCGCCTTCTTCGTCAGCCTTAGCAGCTTCTTCGGCAGTTACTTCTACCTGTTCCATAGAGGAAACTTCCTCGGTGTTGTGGTGAACGGCGTCTTCACCCTGATTTGCTTCGATAACCGCGTCCGCAATGATGGACGAGATGAGTTTTACCGCTCTGATAGCGTCGTCGTTACCGGGGATTACGTAGTCGATCATATCGGGATCGCAGTTAGTATCGGTTATTGCCACTACGGGGATGCCGAGTTTCTTAGCTTCTCTTACCGCGATGTCTTCATTGTTAGGATCTACAACGAACATTACGCCCGGGAGAGAACGCATTTCTCTGATACCGCCGAGGTTGGTCTTCAATTTATCTCTTTCGGTTTTGAGCGCGATTACTTCTTTTTTCGGAAGAAGGTCGAAATCGCCCATTTTTTCCATAAGGTCGAGCTTGTTAAGTCTGTCTATTCTCGATCTGATAGTCTTGAAGTTGGTGAGCGTGCCGCCGAGCCATCTGGAATTTACGTAGAACTGACCGCATCTTTCGGCTTCCTGCTGAATAGCTTCCTGAGCCTGTTTCTTGGTGCCTACGAAAAGTACGGTTTTGCCTTCCTTAACGCTGTCGCATACGAACTTGTACGCTTCTTCGACAAGACCTACAGTTACCTGAAGGTCGATAATGTGAATACCGTTTCTTTCACCGAAGATGTACTTCTTCATTTTGGGGTTCCATCTTCTGGTCTGATGACCGAAGTGAACGCCGGCTTCAAGCAATTGCTTCATCGATGTTACTGCCATAATTTTTACCTCCGTTTCATCCTCCCCGAGGCAGGTTTGTTACGGCGTCTTACCCCGAATGATAAGATTTTACGGGGAGCGGAGAGCCGCCTATGCTCGAGTGTGAATTTTATAGCGTTAATATTTTACCACAACGCAAGCGTTTTTGCAACCATATAACCGCGTTTTATTAAACGATTTTTCTTTTTGTTCGATTTTTTTCTTCTTTACACTCCTTTGTTTGCTTTTTACCCCCTTTTTTATATTGACTTTATTTTCAAAAAATTGTAAAATATACGTATTGTCATATATTGTATATGATCGATTTAAAAATTTTTCGATAAAATTTCTTGCGGTTTTCCCCGCAAGCGGAGGATTAAATGAAAAAGGTTTCTTTGATTTTATGCTTGGTTCTTATCCTTGCCGCCGCGTTTTCGTTCACGGCGTGCGACGAAAAGGAAAACGGCGTTACCATCAAGTACGCGAAAGTTTCTTTTTCCTACACAAATAAAGACGGCGACGATAAAAACGAGGACGTTACCTTAAAACTCTACGTTAACTACGCGCCCGAAGCTATCGCTCAGTTTATCGAACTTGCGGATAAAGGCTTCTACGACGGTTCGATCGTTAACCACATCGACAGCGGCTTTATTTCCCTCGGCGGCTACAAACTTACCGACGGCAAACTTACCGCCCTTACTTCCGGCAAGACGGTTACCGGCGAATTCGTGGAAAACGGCTGGAGAGGAAACAACCTTTCCGTTTCGGAAGGCGCGGTTGTTATGTACAGAGAGCCTACCAACATAAAAGAAAATAATTATAACACGGCAGACTGCCGCTTCGCTATCTGCACGAGTTCATCTGCTTTCACAGCGAGCGAATATTGCGTTATCGGCAAGCTTGCGGACAGCAAGAAAATAGATGTTATTAAGGAAATTGCAGAGCTTCGTTCCAAGACGGAAAACGACGTTACCGAGTACAATCGCTATTATGTGGGCGGTCTTAAAGAACTTGCGGAAATGTTCTTAAACGACAAAGCTCTTGCCGACAGCAAAAACCTCGACAGCAAAGATATTGAAAAGCTTACCGAAAACGGTTCTCTTTACACCTATATTGCAAACGAAGGCGTGAACATCGACGACGACGATTACAACGAAGTTACAAGCATTGCTTCCACTCTCGTATCGGCTTACGGTTCCAAATTGTACGCGTATTTCTACAATATGCCCGTAAGCACCGTTACCGTAACGAAAGTTGCGATTTCTTCCAAAAACAACTGATTTTAATTAAATAATTTAAAAGATTTTAAACTCCCGCGCTTTGTTTATAAAGACGTGGGAGTTTTTTTATGCCGAAGGCGGTGACCGCCCCTACGACGCGATTTTAAGTTTAGAATTATCGAACGCAATGGTCGCCCCTACAAGAGGACAAAATATGCTCACTGAAAACAATAAACCGGACGGGCGGTAACCGCCCCTACAAGGTGTGATTATAGGTTTAAATCAGTGAATTTGCGCGTACAAAACCAAGTAAAAAGTCGGCGGAAAATATTCCGTCGACTTTTAATTTATCAGATTTTATCAGAACTGAATTTTGTAACCGAACTTGTCGCCCTCTTCGTGTTCTTCGGGTTCAACGTAATTCGGATCAACC
Organism: Christensenellaceae bacterium; assembly: GCA_022768945.1. Lineage (GTDB taxonomy): Bacteria > Bacillota > Clostridia > Christensenellales > Borkfalkiaceae > RGIG3732. Next base: position 15,372 of record JALEKY010000009.1, read on the forward strand.
TTTAAACCGTATTTTGCCATTAAGTTTGCAACCGCGTCTTCCGCATTGTCAAGCGAAGTTTCGTCGGTTACGAGAAGCTCGGTCATTTCTCCTTCGGGATCGAGTTCTACCTTAACGTTCTCTTCGTTTTTGAACGCTTTTACAAGCACTTTTCCGTCAAGAGACTTATCGGTCTGTTCATCCTTTGCAGCAAACAATGCGAAGCTGCCTACGTACTCTCTGAGCTCTGCAAACATTTCTTCAACCGTCATAACGGGGTACTTAATTCTGTAGCCGAATTCTTTTTCTTCGGAATCCGCGTCGATTGCCGTATCCTCGGTTTTTTCAAAGCCGTATTCCGCCATGAGTGCGTCAACCTTTTCCTTTGCGGCTGCGGTTTCGGCTTCGTTTGTGAATTTAACTTCCTGCTCGCCGTCGTGGAAGTTGAGCTTCGCGGTGGCTTCTTCTTCACCGAGTTTAGCGGTTAAAACAACCTTTCCGTCGTCTTCGGGGTTCTTCTTGTCGCTGTCCGAATAAATGGCAAATCCCGTTGCGTAAGCTCTGAATTCGTTGAAGAGTTCGGGGAGAGTCTTTTCTTTTACTTCGGCAACTTCTACCACAGCGGCTTCGGGAGCTTCTACCGTAACCTCTGCCTCGGCTTCGGTTTCTGCGGGAGCTTCTTCCGCTGTTTCTTCGGTCTTGCCGAGAGATATTATATACTGATAAGATTGAGTTGCGTCGAATTCTTCGGCTTCGGTTTCGTTTTCCTTAACAAAGCCGTTTTCTGCGAATACTCTGTCGATAAGCTCGAACGCGGCGCCCATATCCTCGCCCTTGACGATGGAGTATACCTGATCGATACCGCCGTCCGTCTTCTTGTAAGAGAATATCTTGGAGTACTTTTCTTTGTCGAGAGCTAAGGCGAGATTGAGAACATCGTTGCCTGCCGGAATAAGCTCGAGAAGAACCTTTCCGTCTTCCGCCTTGGTTTCGTCGGAAATGCCGTAGGACAATGCGTACGAACGAAGCATGTTGTATCTTTCTTCGTAGCCGACAACCGAAGGATAAGTGATTACGTATGCGTAACCGAGAATTGCCTGTTCGATAGTGGAAGGTTCGGATTCTCTGATTTCACCCGCGGTGAGTTTGTTTACCTCAGCCATCTTAACGATAGCAGCCAACGCTTTCTTGTACGATTCGTCGTCCTTGACTACAACCTTTTCGAATTTGTCTTCGTCGGTCGTAAGCATTACGTAGCCGTTTTCTTCCTTGAGGTTTGCGACGTTCGTCTTTGCAAAAAGTTTTACCGCGTTGTCTTCGACGTAGAGTTTTGCGAGTAAATCTTCTTTTACGAGGAATTTGTTCTCGCCCTCGACGCCCTTCTTCTCTGCGGTGTACGAAGCGATTACCGAACGGAGTTTGTCGTAATAGCCGATAAGTTTGAGTTCTTCTTTAGCCTGTTCTTTTTTGAGTTCTTCTTCTGAAATCCACTTAGCGTACAGTTTGGTGTTGCTTCTCGGCATTACCGTTCTGTTAAATTTATAGGTAAGGGTTTCTTCTATATACCAACCGAGGAATACGTAGCCGGTTCTTTCGGGAGTTGCGAGTTCCGGAAGCTTTTTGCCGTATTTACGTTTGATAGGTTTAACTACCGTTCCGCCGTTGGTTTCGAACGTGATTTTATATTTTTTGCAGAGCGAGCAGATGAATGCCACCGCTACGAATATGAGAGCGACAGCCAAAACTACGCCCGCGATTATAGCTATAAGTTGAAGCGTGTCGGAATTTACAAGTCCGCTAAGCAGATTTGCCAATCTTGAAATACCCGGCGTAGCTGTGTTGCCCATAAGGTAATATGTACTAAAATGACTAGTACTGAACATTATGTTTACCTCCCATAATTTGTCCCATTTGATTTCTGAAGAATTTAATTCGCTCGCGGCTACGAATTCCGTAGGTTCGCTTGCTTTATTGTTTTCGAGATACCTGAACGATAAGCTGACGTCCATAGTTTCTGTTTCGCCGTTCTCGCCTAAATATACCACGAGGAGCGAACTGGGCGCTATTCCGTTGCAGAGTAACTTGGCAGTTTCGTCTTTAAGTCTGATTGTTACTTTGTATTTGTCTCCGTTGTCCGGTATTTCTTTTCCGTCCACCGTAACGTTGATTTCGTACATCTCGAGAGCGTTGAGCCTTCTCGCCTTATAATCGTACACCTTTGCGGCGGTCAATGCTTCCGGCTGAACGGTGACAAGAGATAAGTTGGACGAAATCTCGGCTTTGTCGTTGAAAATTCCGTTTATCGTTATGAACGGAGAAGGAACGGGAGGTCTTTCCTCGTATTTATCCTTCGTTTCGAAGTTCATCGCCGCAAGTTCGGTTTTGAACGTATTGTAAGCCGCCTTTATGGTCGCTCCGTCCGTCGCGCCGGCGATAGCCTGCATCGCCTTTGTTTTGGAAGCGTTTACGAGGTTTGCCTGATCGGCGGAAACAGGTTTTTTATTTTCGCCCGAGCCGATGTAGAGTTTAGCTTTGCTTTCTTCCGAAATTCTCGCGGAAGCGGAATTTTTCATTACGGATAAAAGCTTTGCTCTTTCCGTAGAAAGTTCGGATTTTATCGCGGCGTTCTTGCCGTCTATTTCGGTGACGAGTTCCGCCGCCGCATCGAATTCTCCGCCCTCTTCGAACGTATACGCGTTTTTAGCGAGCATAGCCGAATTCACTCTTCTGAAAGTATCGGGGACGGTTTCCGTGGTTTTTACCTTTTCGTCGAACGAAGCAAGAGCTCCGAGTTCGCCTGCGTTAACGTCTTCGTTTGCGATTGCCGCGTAAGAAGTAGCGCTGAGTATCTTCTCCGCGCATTCGTCGTAACGGGCGAGTATGGCTTCTTTGTCTTCCGTCGTATACAGGTCGAAATTGACGACGTTCAGAGCCAACGTCAATTCTTCCGAAGCTATTGCTTTTACGGTGGCTATCTTGTGCTCGATAGTCGTTTTATACGTCGCGTACTTTTCGGCAAGCGTGGATAAAACGGGCGCGTCGAAATATTTTGCGGCGTCTTTGCCGAGTTCGCCTATCGTCATCGCGTCGGAAGCGTAGCTATCGTCAATCGTCGCCGTAAACGGGAATTCGCTCTCTTCGAGTTTTACGCCGTTTTTCGTTACCGAAAGAATTACGACGTACGTTTCCGTCACTTTGGAGATGCCTTCTCCCGCTACTTCGCGCGTACCGAGAGAGGTTACGACCGTGTAGGACGCACCGCCGAATTCGAAGGAAACTTCCGTCTTACCGTTTTTATAGTAATCGTTCTGAGTCAGCTTCGTTACGTTATCGGTATCGATTATTTTGGATTCTTCGACGCTGAGCGCGGCATATACGGTATATAGTTCCGTTTCGCCCGCTTTGACGAAGTATTTGTTTTTAAACTTGCTGTCGGTTGCGTCTTCCCACCCTCTTATCTTGAGTGCGACCGTGCCTTTTAAAAGAGAGGAAACGGCTTTGGTAACGTCCGTTTCGACTTCCTGCACGTCGGTGGCGTCGGCTTCGTTTCTGTAGATAAAAGACGCCGGCACGGAAACCTTAAGAGATTCTCCGTCGGTTGCCGCGTTGTACGTTTCTACCGAACCGAGGAACTTTTTATACAGCTCCAGAACCGCGAGCGTGCTTTCGGACTTCTCTTCCGCCTGCGCGATAGTTGCGTTCTCCGGCATTGCGAAGTCAGCCGTTTTTAACGTTTCGGCATACGCCCCGGACAAATACGTAACGCTGTTCTCCCCCTCTGTCAGAAGCGAGATAAGCTCCGCGGCTTTCTCGTCCTCCCTACCGCTAAGGACGGTGTACGCATTCCACCCGTTCTCGACAAATTCGAAATCCGCGCGTTTTACTTCGGCATTACCTGCGTCGGCATTGACTGCGCCTGCAGAAAAACCGAATAGAGCCGCTATCGTGAAACATATCGCGATCGCGACTAAAGCGGCTATCGAATTTTTTCTGTTTTTTTTGAAAAACATAAGAAAACTCCTTTCCGCACCCCGCAAAACGCGGGTTGCATACCTTATGAGATATATATTTATATATTCACGAGTTTATTCTATCACATACGCGCACATATATCAATCTTTTTTTTTGAATTTTCTAATTTTTTCGCAAATTTTCACCTATTTTTTACTTTCTTTTTAAAGGAAAACGGTCAAACATGCTCTACGGGCGTTTTTTGAGGTCTCGTTAAAGAAACGGGAGATAAGGTAAAACGGCTCGGGCAGGAAAAACGGACGAGCAACAGAATGTGAGTATGCGGCAAGTTATGAGTTCAAACAAACACAAACGGACGAGCAATGCTCGCCCCTAC
>JALEKY010000052.1 GCA_022768945.1 Christensenellaceae bacterium
GTAGCCGCGCCGCCTAAAACAACGACGCACAAAACCATGGCTATGATTTTTCTCGCCAAACTTTTTGCCAGATAATTTTTAACGTTAGTGAAAAAACTCATCTTGTCTGCTCCTTTTTTTTGTTTTACGTATAAATTATAATATTTTTATCGATTTGTAAGCCAAATAATAAACTTGCCGTTCAAAACCGTTATTCCGAACCGCTGTTTTGAACCGTTGTTTTGAACCGTTATTCCGCGGTTCCGTCAATAAGTTCTATCTTTTCGCCTTTTTTCGTTTCGACTTCGGGCGCGGTGAAATCGCATCCGTCCGTAGCGGCGTTTTCAAGTTCTCTCGCAAAGTCTTTTTCGGCTTTGTAGAAGTAATTTTCGCGGTTTGCGCTCATAATGACCTTGCTCGTTATGGTAACGTTGCTTATTTCGGCGTTTCTGATCGTATCCGCGAAAGCCGAAACGTAAACGCTCGTTATCGATTCATTGCCTACGTCCACGTTGACGACCGCGTTTTCGAAGCGGACGTTGTTTATTTTGACTTTGTTATCCTCGCCGCCCGCGATTTCGCCAAACACGCTCGCCGTGAGAGAGCCTTTGATCTGCCCAACTTTTTCGCACGTAACGGCAAAGTTCTTAATCGCGTAGACAACGCCTTGATTTTCGGGGTCGTAACTGTGAATTCCGCAGAAGTTCGGCGTGCCGTTGTTGCCGGTTGCGAACGCGTTCCTGAAGCCATCGGTAAGCGAAGCCCCGCCGAGGTCTATGTCGTTCATAAGTAGCAGCGTTTTGCCTTTGCCCTTATACTCCGCGTCGGAAAGTTTTTTGAAGTCGGACGCTTCGTACAAAAGAAGGTAATTACCCTCGATATAATCGGCGTAAACTTTTATCAGAACGTTGGTTTCGGATTCTTTGATAAGCCCTTTTTCATTGAAATAAGCGGCTTCATCTTTCTCGTCGAGCCTTAAACTGTTCGTGATGAGCGTGTAACCGTCGCGCTTATCGGCGGCCTTGATGAGTTTGTCAAGACTGTCTTTGAAGGTGAGATATCTGCTCGCTTCCATCGCTGCAACGCCGACGAACTCGCTGGTTTCCTTGTCCATATATCCGATGCTGTAAAGGTATTCGACTTCTCTTTCCCACTTCGCGTAAAGAGTTACGCCCTCGTCGCCGACGGTGTCATAATCGAAATTCCACTCGGAAGTGTAGTCTTCGTCCGTGTACCAACCGCTTAAGATATAGCCGAGCCTCTCCACTTCAGCCTGCGAGTCGTCGTTTACGGGCAACGGTCTTATGCGCCGAGTCACGCCCTCGGGAAATTTGTAATAAACTTCCACTTTGTCCTCGCCGTTCAAAAACGTGCCGCCGCAGAGTTTGTAAGTGACTTTTATGCCCATATTGCCGGAATTTCCGCAACCGGCGAAAACGCACGCGGCGCACAGCCAGGTTAATAATAAAATACCGAAAAGTTTTATCTTTTTCATTTCTTTTGCCTTAATTTCGTGCTTTGATTTCGTGACTTGATTTTGTGACTTGATTTTGTGTTAACGCGTTTTTGCGCAAGAAAAGCGGCAAACCAGTAACTTCTGAATTTGCCTGTGCGCAAAAAACCCATTTTAATACTTATTTATTTTATCATTTTGCGGCAATTTAGTCAAACGATTTGTTTTAAAATGGTTTTCGCGAGGGAAATTATATACATTTATTTTCTTATATTTAATATAAATTCCGCTTATACTTTTGTGTTCTATTCATTCTGGTGGCTATTTTGCATAAATATACAAGATTTGTGCGGTTGATATACAGTTAAAGCCGCGGGCGAAATTCTTCGCCCGCGGCTTTAAAAAATGCGATAAAGAGTTTGAGCGTTAACGCCCCTGCTCTTTATATTAAGTTTTGTTTTCGGCTCAGAGCGAGAACCCCTCGCAGGTCGCAACGCCACCGGTTAACGGATAGAACGAGGTTATTTGCGTTTCCGTAACAGTCAATTTGTTACCGCTCAAAACCATAGTCGTTACTTTTTCCCCATAATAACTATCGGTTGTCCAAGTCTTACCGTTATTATAAGAAACGCTGTTTTCTTTAACAATTGTTATAACCAACGTAGTTCCGTCAAACGTAGCAGTAAATTTAAGCGTAAGTCCAGCGCTTGTTGTCCCGATCAATATAGTTCCGGTATAATCCACTGCATCGTCAAACGTAATCGTAAGGCTGTTATCTATCGTTTTTCCCGTGAATACGCAGCCGGCTAACAAGCTCTTGCCGAGGAATTGCTTGTTTGCAACGTCGATACCGTAAGTCGTGGAAGTTTCGCCGTCGAAAATAGTAACGTTAGAACCGTTTACGACGTAAGTCTTTCCGTCGCCCGCGCCGCCGAAGCCGTCAAGAGTTATCGTGCTATTATCGGGCAAGGTGTAAGTACCTTGATAGCCGTCGAGAACCTTAGCGTAAGTGCCGTTTCCGAGATCGACTATAACTTCTTTCATCGAGTTTGCGGCAACGAATTTAATCGTTCTTTCGGCAATTACCGTGTAATCTACCGCTACGCCGCCGACCGTTACGTTGCCGTATCCGTCGACAATGATTTCGCCGTAATCGCCGGTGTAAGTTCCCGCCAAACCGTCGTTTTCGAGAACAGTCTTTCCGACAACCTTAGCAATAGTTACGCCGTTTACTTTAACCGTGAAATCTTTACCCGTGATGTTTGTCGCTTCCGCGCCTTCAAGAGTTGCGTTCGCAACGATTATGCTGTTGTAAAGGAATGCAGTTTTCGTCGTTTCGTCCTTATAAGTAATTACAAGGTATGCAACGTAAGAACTTCCCACATCGCTACGTCCGGTATACGCTACGGAAGAAACCTTGGAAATATCAACGCCGAGATCGGTATCCGTTCCGACGCCGTCAGCCTTTCCTCCGTTGTATTTTCTCCACATCAGACCGAGTTCTTTATTGAAGTAGTAATACGTTTCGTCAAGAACCATAGCGCCGTCGGTTATAGCCGCCTGCTCATCGGTAAGCGTTCCCGATTTCGAGCCGTATTTATACGTTCCGTTCGCATTGACAACCAAAACTTCTCTCGAGAATGTATTTTCAGTCTTGGACGATTTGGTACCAAAAAGGTTCCAGCCTTTATACGTTCCGTAAGACTGAGGCGCGTCAACCCACTTAGCGTAATAAGTGGTGTCGCCCTCGAGAACCGTGGACGTGGAAGCCTCTTCGCCGAACGAACCGTCGTCATGCTTGACGAACCAGCCCGCGAATACCTTTTCGCCGAACTTAACGTCTGCAGCAACGGCGGGAATTCCGCTGACCTTATCGCCGACGTACTTATCGGCAACGACAACCGCTTCGGTACCCTGTCCGTTATAATCGAACGTAAGGGTTACAGCCTCAGTCCACTTAGCGTAAAGATTTAAATTATCGGTAAGCGAATAAGAAGATTTAGCCGCTTGGGTTAACGCTTCGTCTTCAAACCAACCCCAGAATTTAAAGCCTTCAGCAGTGGGCGCCTTGGTTATGTCATGCGCAACGT
>JALEKY010000076.1 GCA_022768945.1 Christensenellaceae bacterium
GTTTGTTTTATCCCATTGTTTTTGCGTTAAACCGATAGGTTTTAAAGATTTTGCCGTCAGGCAAAAGATTTGCTTCTTATAGTTTATAATATAAGAAGTTACAAACTTGCTTGCAAGGGTTTGGAACTTCGCCTTATTTCAAACTGTGATGCACAATTTATTGTGGCAGTTGCGTTTAGCAACTTAAAATTTGACTTGTTCAAATTTTAACATCACATAGTTTATACTATTTACTTTCGAATAAACCGACGACGGTATCGATTACTATGTGCTTCATTTCCGAATAATCGAGATATTCGTGCTTGTCAAATACCGACTCGTGCGCGAAAGATTGAATTAAATTCATCGCAAGGTGAACTTTCTCTTTTATAGAGGAAATATTTTCGTCCAAAGCGGAAAGTTTGTCGCATATCTTTTCGGTAATGGTATTTTCAAGCTTGATAAATTCGGCGTTAACGTCGCCGTCGCCCGAAGCGAGCGCGTGCAGAGCGTTGTGCAGATGGGCGTTTTCGCTATGAATCTCTATCGTCTTCTCCACAAGGTCGGATACAAGCTTTTTGTAGCTTACCGGTTTTGTAACTTCGCCAACGATTTCCTCAATAGGCGAAACGACCTTGCCAGTATATATATTAAGGACGTATAAAAGTATATCCTTTTTATCCGTAAAATAGCTGTAGACTATCCCGGTGGATACCCCGGCACGCTTTGCTATCTCCGCCGTGTTCGCGCTGTAATAGCCTGTTTCCGAAAAAACCTCGTACGCGGCGTTTATTATTTTATTCTTTTTTTCCGTTGACCGCTCCTGCTGCGGTTGCCTTATCTCTTTCATATTTCCATTTTATACCTAATTTAAAAAAAAAGCAAGAAGAATGTTTCGAAAAATTTTATGAATATGAATTTTTTTTCATATTTTTGCTTGACAATCGTTTTTGAGAGTGATAGAATTAACTCGAATTTGAAAAAACATTCACATTTTTAAAGGAGAAGCTTATGCCGATAGTAATTGCTCCGCTCAATACGGAACTGAGAATAGTTCGTATATCTGCCGACGACAAAACAAAAAAGCATCTTGAAAATTTAGGCATTACGATTAACGGAGAGGTATCCGTGCTTTCCAAAAGCGGCGGAACGGTAGTTTGCAAAATAAAAGACGGAAGAATCGCGCTTGACAGCAATCTTTCCACAAAGATTTTCGTAGCGTAAGCGATAAATCTTCCGCCACATTAAAATTCAGAAAAAAATTTAAGGAGACTATATATGTTAAAGACTTTGGATCAGTTTGTTCCGGGCGAAAGCGGCGTGGTCAAGTCTGTGAGCGGAGAGGGTAAAATTAAAAGACGCCTCTTCGACATGGGCATAACCCCCGGCGCGGAAATAGCTATGAGGAAGAAAGCTCCTCTCGGAGATCCCATCGAAGTTACCGTAAGGAACTACGAACTCACCTTGAGAAAAACCGAGGCGTGCTGCGTTTCTATGGAGGTAGCAAAGTAACATGAAAAGATTTGCCCTCGCAGGGAACCCGAACTGCGGTAAAACAACCTTATTTAACAGCTTAACCGGTTCTACGGCGCACGTAGGTAACTGGCCGGGCGTTACGGTTGACAAGCGCGACGGCGTTTACAAAAAATGCGCCGAAGAAGTTAAAATAGTCGACCTTCCCGGTATTTATTCCCTTTCTCCCTATACCCCCGAAGAAGTTATAGCGAGAAACTACATTCTTGACGAAAAGCCCGATTGCGTAATCAACATCGTAGACGCAACCAACCTTGAAAGAAACCTCTATCTTACCACTCAGATTATGGAAATAGACGTTCCTATGGTAGTCGCTCTCAACATGATGGACGCGGTTGAAAAACAGGGTGACAAAATCGACGAGAAAGAACTTGAAAAAAGACTCGGCGTACCCGTTATAAAAATTTCCGCTTTAAAAGAAGAAGGCTTGAAAGAGCTTATGGATAAAGCTTACAACGAGAGCAATAAGACGAGAGAGGGCGTTACCGTTCTTGAAAAATCTTCGCTCTCCCACCTTATAGGCGACGTAAAAATCGCGCTTAAAGGTCAGAAAGTAAGCAACCCTCTCTTCCATGCGATTAAACTCGTTGAGCAGGACAGCATCGAAGTAGAAATGCATAAATCGACCGTTTCCATGGTCGAAGAATTCAAAAACACGTTCAACGACGAGATTTTCGGAACGGACTTCGAAGCTTTGGTTGCGGACGCGAGATATAAATACATATCCAAAAACTTCGCGCCGGTACTCAGCAGAGCGGATAAAACGAAGTTCAAGATGACTAAGTCGGATAAAGCGGATAAAGTTTTAACGCATAAAATTTGGGGTATTCCTATCTTCCTTGTAATTTTGTTCGGCATATTCCATCTTACGTTCTCCGAAAACCTTCTCTGGCTCGGCTCCATATTCAATATGCCCTCGCTCAAAGACCTCGGTCTTTTAACGGCGGGCGGAGATCCGATGAACTTCGGCGTAAAACTCCTCGCATGTATTTACGACGGCGCAATTTACTCGCCCGGCGTAATTATAAACAATATCTGGAACGATTTAATCGTAGGCGAATTATTCGGCCTTATCAAGGGCGGAGTAGAAGCGAGCGGCATGGCGCCTTGGGCAATCGGTCTTATTAACGACGGTATCATCGAAGGTATCGGAGCCGTTCTCTCCTTCCTCCCCCCCATACTTGTATTGTTCCTCTTCTTCTCTATTTTGGAAGACTCCGGATATATGGCGCGTATCGCGTTCATACTGGACAGAATGTTCAGAAAATTCGGTCTTTCCGGCAGAGCTTTCCTTCCCATGATTATGGGCTTCGGCTGCTCCGTTCCCGCAATGATTAACACGAGAACTTTGGCAGACGAAAAGGAAAGAACCGCTACGATAAGAGTTATACCGTTCTTCTCCTGCGGCGCGAAATTGCCTATCCTTACCGCCGTTGCAGGCGCGATAGTTGCAAGATTCGGCGTAGGCAATGCGGATTTGATTACCTACGGAATGTACCTTCTCGGTATAATAACGGCAATTTGCAGCGTTCTTTTGATGAGATCGACTTCGCTCAAAGGCGAAACTCCTCCGTTCATCATGGAACTCCCCGCTTACCACGCTCCTCAGTTCAAGAACCTTATGGCTCACCTTTGGGATAAGACCAAACACTTCGTCAAGAAAGCGTTCACTATCATCTTCGCTTCTACCGTAGTTATTTGGGTACTCTCCCACTTCGACTTCACCTGGCATATGCTCGAAGACGAACAAATCAATCAGAGTATTCTCGCTCAGATAAGTATGTTGTTCCAGCCGATATTCACTCCTCTCGGATTCGGCAGCCAACTCGGTCAGTACGGTTGGGTATTCGTACTCGCGGCTGTTTCCGGACTTATCGCGAAAGAAAACGTTATCTCTACGTTTGCAACGCTTGCGGCTTGCCTTGCGGCGGCTTCCAGCGGAATTATAGAAGGGCTTGACATCAGTGCCGAAGACGGCGTTGACGCGGTTGTGGCAATGATAAGAGTTACCGGCATCACGATCCCCGGACTTCTCGCTTTCATAGCGTTCAATATGACAACTATCCCCTGCTTCGCGGCTGTAGCTACGGCTAAAGCGGAACTTCAAAGCAGCAAGAGATATCACGGAACGTTGGTATTCTGGATTGTCACTTCGTTCGCCGTTTCCGCAATGGTTTACACAATCGGCAGCTGGTGGTGGACGATGTTCATCTGGGCGGCGGCTATCGCGGTAGTCGTGTTGTGCATAATCGCTTATAACAAACGCCAGACTTTAAAACAACAATAAGGAGAACTCTCATGGGTGTTCGCGAAATTCTTCTAATAATATTCTGCGCCGTTGCGGTCATCGGAATAGTGGTCGCGACAGTCATAAACAAGAAAAAAGGCAAGGGCGGCTGCACCGGCAACTGCGCAAACTGCGGTTGCTGTTGCTCCGCAGCTTCCAGAAAACCTAAAAAACAAGACAAATAAATACCTATCTTATATAAAAAGAATAAGGCGATAACGACTCCCCTCCGTGTTTGTTATCGCCTTATTTCTTTTTATCCGTTTAAAAGTTTTATGAACCCGAAAGCCGCGAGAGTTTTTGCGTAAAGTTTTATTATTAAAAACAGTCGGATGATGACCGCCAAACAATTATTAAAATAAAATTCTCCGTGAGTAATCCTACAGTCGGACGAGCAGTGCTCGCTCCTACGGCAAAGTCAATTATAACTTCGTTTATAAAAACATCAGACATACGACAGTCCATACAATGATAGATTTTACGTAAAAGCCCCCTAAAACAAACATTATCAAACAAAAAAGACGAGCATATTACTGCCCGTCCATGCGATTTGATTGAGAATAGACATCCGAAAAACTATTCTGCCGAAGCTTCTTTTCCCTTCTGAATGCCCACGCCGCACTTAAAAGTATCGACTACGGTTTTTACGATGTCGTCCGCCGCGTGCGGATTTATGGTTCTGTACTGAGCGGCGACCATATCTTTTTGAATTTGCTTATTTTCGCAAATAAGCGCGGCTTTGGCAACGGCGTCGCGTGCGTCTGAAGCGCGTACCGCCATGCCCGTTTTTTCAAAGAACGCGAGATTTTTCTCTTCGTTCGCGGCATAACTCAAAAGCCCTATCATAGGTATGCCCGCAACCGCGGTTTCGGTAGAAGTAAGTCCGCCCGGCTTGGTTATAAGCACGTCCGAAGCGTTCATAAACACGTTCACCTGCTTTGTAAAACCGACGGCGCGGATTTTTCCGTCCTCACCGTATTTTTCCGCGAGCTTGTTTTTCAGCTCGTCGTTTTTCCCGACTAAAACGTACGCCACGTAACATTCTCCCGTCTGCATGGCGATTTCTTCGGATAATTCAAGCAGTTTTCCGCTGCCGATACCGCCGGACATAACCAAAATCACACGCTTACCCTCGGGAAAGCCGAGCATTTTTCTCGCTTCGTCCTTAGGTATGTGATTATTGAATTTCTCGTCCACGGGAATTCCCGAGCCGTATAAATCTTCTCTTATAAACCCCTTAGAAACGTACTCGTCTGCGAGAAGTTCGCTCGGCAGAAAATACGCGTCGAGCGACGTATCCACGGAAAACGGAACGCAGGTGTAGTCGGTAAAAACACCGTAGCAGCGGTAGCTCGGATTGTATTTTCTTTTTAGTGCGGTAAGCGATTCCATGGCGAAAAGATGAGAACATATCACCGCGTCGAAACCGTTTTCGGTCACGTATTCGTGTATCTTTCCCCTCGCTCCTTTATTCGCCATATACACGGGCGAAACGAGTTTCGTCGAGCTGTAAAACTCACCTGCCTTATACGCCGCGCTGAACACGTACGGAGCCTTTTTTATTATTCCGTTATAGCACTTCTGAAAGACAGAGTTAAACGGACTTTTGGTAAAATCGAGTATACTCTTTACCGTGCTGTCAAGCCCCGCCCTCAGCGCCGCATAATGAACCGCCATCGCCGCGCTGTTGTGTCCTTCGCCCGTGCCGCAAGTCAATACCAAAATTTTCATAATACTTCAAAAAAGGAGCATATGCCCCTTCCTCCCTTGAGCGTTTTTGCCGATTTTTAATCTCGTTTTACGCGATTCCCGCGCGAAAAACGCCGCTTTTTAGTCCTGCTTCTTTGTTTCCTTCTTTTTTCTTTTATCTTTCATCTCTCTCACCGCGCACGATTTGTCCGCCTGCCAAAGTATATAGCTTTCGCGATATTTGGGCAAAAACGGGCAAAGCGGAAACATATGAGAGAGAATCATATTCTTCTCTTTTTCGTTAAGAGTAAAATCACGTTCGGCGTTTTTCAACGCTGTTAACGGGTGCCTTATCCCGTGCCAGCGATGAGTCCCGTCCTGCTTGTGCCAATCGTACAAAAAATAGTCGTGCAAAAGCGCGCCGCGAACGAGCGAACGCATATCGACAACCTGCTTGCTTTTATAAGCAATTTTCACGCATTCTTTTGCAACTCCCACCGAATGCTCGAAAACGCTGCAATCGCCGTGCTGAATGAAATTTTTTTGTTTTGTCATGCCGTCGCTTTTCAGAATGTCCTCTCCGTGGAGCAAAACCACGGCGTAGGCGTCCTCGTCGGAAAGCGTTTCGGCGTCTTTTTTATCAGTCAATTTTACCTCTTATTCCACTATGAGATTTGCTATTTCCTCATCGGAAATTCCGTAAAACGCTCCGCCCGAGAGTTGCTTGAATTTTTCCGTCACGGCTTGCTTCTCGTACGGGCAACCTACCATATTTTGCGCGATAAAAGCCACTTCTTTACTCGAAAAGAAATCCCCCGTTATGTTAAGCGCGGCAATTTTACCTTTTTTTACGTCTACTTCTACCTGAACCGAGCCTCCCTTGAAACGACCTTTTTCCTTTACCGAAAAGCGTGGCGTAAGCCCGTAAATTCTCTCGGGAACGGCAAAAAACTCTTTTGCGAGAGCTTTAATTTCCCTGTCGTCCTCTTCGGTTATAAAGTACTCCGAACCCTCTCGCAAAATCTCTTTAACCATATATTCTCCGAAAGCTTCGGAAGTCATACCTCCGGGAGCGAATTCGCACAAATTCACAACCCTGTCCTTTACCGATTTAATGCTTTTCGAGGTGAATTTATATTCGTCCACCGTGGTCGCGCGAACCATTTCTTCTATATCCGTGGAAAACAAAAGCGAGCCATGGTGAACGGTAGCGTTATCCGTTTTATACTGCGCGTTGCCCGAGAACTTTCTCCCCCCGGCGAGAATATCGTTTCTGCCGCTTCTCTCCGCAGGTACGCCGAGCCTGACGAGCGCGTCCACAACCGGCTTCATGTATTCTGCGAACGAAATATCCGAGTTAGCGTTTCTGTCTATAAACGAAAACTGCCAGCCGCCCTCGTCAGTATAAATCGTTCCGCCGCCCGAGTTCCTGCGAACGACGGTAATATTCTTTTCGCGGGCGTAAGCCGTGTCTATCTCTTCGAACGGGTTCTGATATTTTCCCGTCATAAGAGTAGGCGACGTTTGCCAGAACAAAAATACCGTATCCGAAAGATCCTTTTTGTCCGCAAAGTACATTTCCGCGCCGAAATTATAAAAAACGTTTTTGCTGTTTGTATTTACGTAAATCATTCTTTTTTGCCCGAAACGCCCAAAGCTTCCGCCGCGCGGTAAGAACTTCTCACAAGCGGAGAACTCGCCACGTACTTAAATCCCTTTCTAAGAGCTTTCTCTTTTAATGCGTCGAATTCCTCGGGAGTAACGTACCTGACGAGCTTATAATGCTTTTCCGAAGGCTGCAGATACTGACCGATAGTCAGAATATCGCACCCGACTTTCAAAAGGTCGTCCATAAGCGAGTCTATTTGCTCCTCCGTTTCTCCGAGCCCTACCATAAATCCCGTTTTCGTAAGAATGTCCGGGGCTTTCTCCTTGCAATACCTTAAAAGCTCGAGCGAACGCTCGTAATTCGCTTGCGGACGAACGACCGAGTAAAGCTCTTTAACCGTTTCCACGTTGTGATTGAGAACGTTCGGGCGGGCGGCGAGAACAGTATCGTAACTCTCCTTGCTTCCCTTCATATCCGAAATGAGAACTTCGGTAGTCGTATTCGGACAAAGCTCGTGCAGCTCGTTGAGGCACGCGGCAAACTGTCCCGCGCCGCCGTCTTTCAAATCGTCCCTCGTAACCTGAGTTATCACTACGTGCTTTAAGCCAAGCTTTTTAACCGCCTCGGCAAGGTTTTTCGGTTCGGACGGATCGACCGGTTCCGGGCGAGCGTGCGTTACGTTGCAGAAAGTGCAATTCCTCGTACAACGACTGCCGAGAATCATAAACGTAGCCGTGTGCTTGCCGAAACACTCCCCGAGGTTGGGGCAATTCGCCTCGTTACAAACTGTGTTTAGTTTAAGTTCTTTCATAAGCGCGGCAACTTCGTTTACCGCCGCCGCGGAGTATTCCACTTTAAGCCAATCGGGCTTTTTACTCATATCAAAATCTCCGAACAAATTTTTCAGTTTTCGCTTACTTCCGCAACGATCGCGTTTACGTCTACGCTGTCGCCCTCTTCCGCGAATTTTTTAACGATAACTCCGTCGCTGTCGGCTTTAACCTGACTGACGACTTTTTCCGTTTCCACTTCGAATAGTACGTCTCCCTTTTTGTAAGCTTCGCCCTCTTCTTTAAGCCAGGCGCAAAGCACGCCCTCTTTCATATTTTCCTTAAGCGAAGGCATTACCACGTTCTTTTTCATTGCTGTCTCCTTAATCATTTTGTATCGATTTGTTATTTACGACGCGTCGCGAACGGTATTCTTTTTATAAAAAACAGCCTTTTTCGCACATTATCCGCGTTTTTTGCGTTCTGATTATCACAGAATAAGCTTGGCTAATTCTTTTCCGTTATCCGTTAGCGCAAACGCCGCTTCCTCTATTTCTCCCGGAATAAGTCTTGCGCCGATAAACTCTTTGGAAAGGTCTTTTTCCCCGAAGATAATCTCGCCGCTCACTATTACGCCCTTTTCGGCGCGATATGATGCTTTGCCGTACTTATTTTCCGCTGCTACCGAAAACGACGGATTTTTCAGATACGTCCATTCGTCCGAAGAATATCTCGTTTTAAAAAGCTCTTCCGCCCTGTCGTATACTTCGCTCCCCGCCGGGCACGGCTCGAGAGGCGAAGGAAAACAAGAGATTATTCCTTTTTTGAAATCGAGAATATCGCCGTTAAAATATTCGTTTATATTGCATACGGGCGCGGGCACCGATTTAATCGCTTTGTCCGTAAACTCTCTGCCGACTCTTCCGCACAGTGATTTAAGAGCGGTCAAATCGGACGAAAACAATAGAGTTCCGTGATGCATAAGTCTTCCGCCGAACACCCTCTGCGCGTTGCCGGAAACCTTCTTTCCGCATACTGAAATATCGCAAATACCCCCTTTTTCAGCGGGGATTCCCATTTTTTTGAGTGCGGAAACGATTCCGGACATCACGTCGGCATAGCCCGCCTCGGGACTGAAATCGGTAAGAAGAGTGTAGTTTAAATTACCGTAATCGTGATACACCGTTCCGCCGCCGGAAACTCTCCTGACTACCGGAACTCCGCTTTTATACGCGGCGTACACGTCCGCTTCCCGAAAGACGTTCTGATACGAACCGCACACGAGCGACGGGGCGTTTTGCCACAAAATCAAAGCGTCGTCCGCTACGCACTCCGCAAGCGCCTGCTCGAACGCCAGATGATACGCAGGCGAGCCTTCGGGCATTTCGATATACTTCATTTGAAATAAATCCTTGTTTTTGTTTTTCTCTTTTTGTATTATAACTCTTTTCAAACGCGTTTGTCAAACGGACGGCGCAGAGTATTGTTTTTCGCTCTCGG
>JALEKY010000015.1 GCA_022768945.1 Christensenellaceae bacterium
TTTCAGTAGCGCTTCGTTTGTACTGTCGCCGATTTGCCCGTTCGTCACATAGGGCATAACGTCGTTAATTCTTTCTTCATTTTCGTCTACCGCCATGATTTCGTGTCCCAATTCATGTAATTTCATTGCGATATATTTTCCGAAACGTCCGAGACCTATCAATAAAACAGATTTTGTTTTCATATACAAAAACCTCCTTAACCGACTGCAATGGTATCCGTCGGCAATTTTGCCACTTGCTTTTTATTTGCGCCGAAAGCGGCATATATTAGCGTCAACCCGCCGACACGCCCGAAAAACATGGAGAAAATCAGAATTATCTTGGATGCGATTCCGAGCGTCGGGGTAATTCCGAGTGTAAGACCTACCGTGCCGACGGCAGAAGCCGTTTCGTAAAGGCAAGACGTAATAGGTAAATTTTCAATCGCGCTTATAGCCATTCCGCCAAATAAAAACAGGGTTATGTACATTATAAATATCGCCGAAGCCGTCTTAACCGTATCATCGTCGATGCGCCGTTTCATAAGTTCCGCATTGTCTTTTTTTCTGAATACGGAAAAAGCGGAAGAAAATAAAACCGCTACCGTCGTCGTTTTCATACCGCCTGCGGTAGAACCTGGCGAACCGCCTATCATCATAAGAATAATCATCAGGTATAATCCCGTATCGCTGATCGCCGTAAGATCTACCGTATTAAACCCTGCCGTCCTCGGCGTTACCGATTGAAACAAAGACGCAAGTATCCGCTTACCGACAGGTAAATCGCCGAATTCAAAAAAGAAGAAGTATATTGCGGGCAAAACAATAAGCGCTGCGGTTACAATCAATACCACTTTGCTTTGCGTGCGATATTCTCTTATTCGCCACTTGTGTTTGCAAACGTCTTCCCATACCAGAAAACCGATACCGCCGATAATAATCAGCAACATAATCGTAATGTTGATGACAGGTTGCGCGGAATAGTGTGTGATGGAAGTGAACTCGCCGCTTTTTGTTCCCATAATGTCGAACCCGGCATTGCAGAATGCCGACACCGAATGGAAAATAGCAAGCCAAATACCTTCTGCGCCGTAATCGATACAAAATACGGGCATCATAACAAGCGCGCCGATAAGTTCAATCAAAAAAATCCCTTTGATTATAAATCCGGTCAGGCGGACTATTCCGCTCAGGTTTGGCGCAGAAATCGCATTTTTCATCGTTTCGCGGCTGAACAGTCCGATTTTCTTGCCCGAAATAACGGCAAGGGACACGGCTATGGTAACAACGCCCATACCGCCGATTTGAATCAGCAACAATATTACGATTTGCCCGAATATCGTCCAGTACGTTGCGGTATCGAATACGATAAGTCCCGTTACGCATACGGCGGACGTCGAAGTAAAAAGTGCGTCGATAAAAGATGTCCATTCGTGAGTTTTTGAAGAAATCGGCAAGGTAAGTAGAAAAGCGCCGAGCAAAATAACTCCCGCGAATCCTAATAATATTATCTGAAAGGATGTTAGTTTCCTTTTTAGTATTCCCATGCAAAAACCTCGATTCCGTTTATCGGTGTTATAATACAAGGCTCTCGGATGAATTTCCGTGAGCCTTTTGTTGTCGTTTGAAAGCGCAATTCTAAAAATATTGTTTTAATAATTCCCTATGGAAACTGCGCTTTCTCTCACGGGCTGTAATTCGGTAACCGCGTAAAATAAGCGGTTTGTTTTCGCTCAGATGTGTTTAAGCAGCATATCGCTGAGTTCCGCTTTGTCCGTAAGACCGACAGACTTCTCGACGGCTTCGCCGTTCTTAAAAACGATAATAGTCGGGATGGATGAAACGAAATATTTTATGCAAACGTCGGTACACTTATCGGTGTTGAGCTTCGCAACCGTGAACTTTTCTCCGGCTTCTTCGGCAAGTTCGTCGACGATAGGCGACTGCATTTTGCAAGGACCGCACCAATCCGCATAAAAATCCACGAGAACGACTTTCTCCGAATTTATAAGATTGTAAAAATCCGCACTGCTTTCAATTTTTAAGGCTTCCATAATTCAAACCTCCGTATTTATATGTAAAAAATTTATTCTTTTGAAGTGAAATATTCGATAAAATCTTCGAATTTAACGCATTCGGTTTTACCGTCGGACATTCTCTTAACGTTTACTTCCTTTTTAGTCAATTCGTCGCCGCCGATAACGGCAACGTACTCTGCTTTAATCTTGTCTGCATACTTAAACTGAGCTTTGATACCCCTCTTCATATGATCGATTTCCGTTTTGACGCCATTTCTTCTCAGCTCTGTTGCGAATTTAAACGACTGAACGAATTCCTCGTCTCCCATCGAAGCGATATATACTTTTACAGGGTTTTCTTCGGGTATCTTCGCTCCTACGGCTTCCATAAGCATAAGAACTCTTTCTATACCCATTCCGAAGCCCGCGCCGCACGTCGGAGTTCCGCCGAGGGTTTCTATAAGCTTATCGTATCTTCCTCCGCCGCAAACCGTGCCTTGCGAGCCTAAAGCCGTAGTGACGAATTCGAAAACCGTTCTGGTGTAATAATCGAGTCCGCGAACGATTCTCGGATTGACCTTGAACGGAAGGTTGTTTGCCGTAAGATAGCCTTTAAGCTGCTCGAAATGCTCTTTGCATTCGTCGCAAAGGTAATCGGTTATAGCCGGCGCGCCCGAAGTAATCTTTTTGCACCCCTCTTCCTTGCAATCGAGAATTCTGAGCGGGTTTTTTTCGTAGCGAACCTTGCAGGTTTCGCACATACCGTCGAGATTGCCCATCAAAAACTCTTTTAAAGCCTTGTTGTAAGCAGCCTTACAGGTAGCGCAACCCATACTATTTATGTTCAGCTCGACGCTTAAACCGAGCTTAGTGAGCATATCGTAAGCGATAAGGATAACTTCCGCGTCAGTATCCGCGCCCTTACCTCCGTAAATCTCTACGCCGAACTGGTGATGCTCCCTGAGTCTGCCCGCCTGAGGTCTTTCATAGCGGAACACGGGCGAAAAATAATACGTCTTGCACGGAAGCACGCCGTTGTGCAGCCCGTTTTCTATAAACGAACGAGCAACGCCCGCGGTACCCTCCGGCTTTAACGTGATGCTTCTTCCTCCCTTGTCCTCGAAGGTATACATCTCCTTATTTACTACGTCCGTCGTATCGCCTACTCCGCGCAAAAACAGTTCGGTATGCTCGAAAACCGGGGTTCTGATTTCTTTCAGATTATAGTCGTCCGCAATCTTTCTCGCGCAGTTTTCAAAGTAGTGCCACTTATAAATATCGGATGGTAAAACATCCTTAGTTCCCTTTGGTATGTTAATCATAATATTCGTTAAAATCCCTTTTACAAAATGTATTTTTTAAGATTCTTAGATTTGAGAGTTTCGGGCATATGGTCGGTAACGTAGTTCTCGTCTATAACCGTTTCCACCATAGGATAGTCACCGCCTGCGTTATACGAAATGTCGCTCAGAATCTGCTCGAGCACGGTATGAAGTCTTCTCGCCCCTATATCCTCGCTCGTTTCGTTGAGTTCCGCCGCAATCTCCGCGATTTTTTCGATTGCCCCGTCCGTAAACTTCAAATCGATATTATCGACTCTCAGAAGCTGTTTATACTGAGAAGTAACCGCGTTTTCGGGAACGGTCAGTATATTTATAAAATCTTCTTTCGTAAGACTGTTAAGCTCTACGAGAACGGGGAATCTTCCCTGAAATTCGGGAATAAGATCGGAAACGGACGATACGTGGAACGCGCCCGCCGCTATAAACAGAATGTAATCGGTTTTTACGGGACCGTACTTTGTTATAACGGTAGAACCTTCGACTATCGGGAGAATATCTCTCTGCACGCCCTCTCTCGACACGTCCGGACCGCCGGAAGCGTTGCCTTTACCCGCTATTTTATCGATTTCGTCGATAAAAACTATTCCCTCGTTTTCGGCGCGTTTGACCGCTTCGGCGTTTACCGCGTCCATATCTATAAGTTTATCAGATTCTTCAGCGACAATCAAATTCATCGCTTCTTTCACGGAAACCTTTCTTCTCTTCTTCTTTTTAGGCGTGAACGCGTCGAAAATCGAACCGAGGTTAATTTCCGTACCCGAGCCGGGAACAAGCTCCATCGGCTTGGGAACGTCCGATACTTCGATTTCAATCATATATTTATCGTATTTTCCCGTGCGGAGATTTTCGAGAACTCTGTTTCTGAAAATTTCCTCGGGCGTTTCGCCTTTTTCATCTTTTAAAAGAACCATAAGCGAATTCAAAACGACCTTTTCCGCAGCGGCGGTCGCTTTTGCGCTTACAACCTTGAACTGCTCCTCTTTAACAAGACGAACGGAACATTCAACAAGATCTCTTATCATAGACTCTACGTCTCTCCCGACGTAGCCTACTTCCGTAAACTTTGTCGCTTCGACCTTGACGAACGGAGCTTTTACAAGCTTTGCAAGCCTTCTTGCAATCTCCGTTTTACCTACGCCGGTAGGTCCTTTCATTATGATGTTCTTCGGAGTGATTTCCTCCATGATCTCGGGAGAAAGTTGACTTCTTCTGTATCTGTTTCTGAGCGCAACCGCAACGGCGCGTTTCGCTTCCGACTGACCTACTATATATTTATCAAGCTCGAAAACTATCTGTCTCGGCGTTAAACCCATATTGTATTTTCTCCTTAATAATAAACTGATTTTACCTATCCTAAATTTACCACAACCAACAATCAAACGGTTTCCACTTTTATATTGTCGTTAGTGAAAACGCAAATTTCGCTTGCTATTTTTAAAGCCTTATAAGCTATTTCTTCCGCGCTTAAATCGGTTTCCTTATATAAAGCGCGCGCCGCCGAAAGAGCGTAATTTCCGCCGCTTCCTATAGCGCAAACGCCGTTATCCGGCTCGATAACTTCACCCGAACCCGAAACTATAAGCATATTGTCCTTATCTGCGGTAATAAGCATCGCCTCGAGCTTTCTTCCGCCCTTGTCCATACGCCAAAGCTCGGCAAGTTCCACCGCACTGCGCATAAGATTGCCCGAATATTTATTGAGCATTCCCTCGAACTTTTCGGTAAGCGAAAACGCGTCCGAAACGCTGCCGGCAAACCCTAAAATGACGTTTCCGTTATATATTCTGCGAACTTTAACCGCGTTGTTTTTAAAAATAACGGATTCTGACATAGTCACCTGACCGTCGCCCGCTATAGCGGTAACGCCGTTTCTTTTAACGGCACAAATTGTGGTTCCTCTGAATTCACTCATTGTCGTACTCCTTGATCTGTTTTATTACTGAAAGCGACCTTTCCGCAATCATTCTTTTCTTTTTGTCCTTATCCCGCACGATTACGTCAAGCGGGTATATAATACCGTAGTTGGCGTTCATCGGCTGAAAATTCTTGTTTTCTGTAGCAACGTACTCCGATAACGCGCCTATAACCGTTTTATTCGTAAAATCCACGCTTTCTTTTCCCGAAAGTTTTCTGTAGACGTTTATCGCGACCGCAAGTCCCGAAGCCGCGCTCTCCACATACCCTTCCACTCCGGAAATCTGCCCCGCAAAATAAACGAGCGGGTGCTCTTTCATCGAAAAATCCTTATTAAGCACTTTCGGAGAATTTATGTAAGTGTTTTTATGCATAACGCCGTATCTGTAATATTCGGCGTTTTTTAGCGCGGGAATAAGCGAAAGAACGCGTTTTTGCTCGGGAAAAAGCAAATTCGTCTGAAATCCGACTATATTATACGAATCCCCCGCCACGTTTTCTTTTCTTAGTTGAACGCACGCATACGGCCACCTTCCCGTTTTCGGATCGGTAAGCCCCGCGGGTTTCATCGGACCGAAACGCAACGTATTGTCGCCCCGCTCTGCCATAACCTCTATCGGCATACAACCGTCGAATACCTTTTTGCTTTCGAAATCGTGCATTTCTACGCGTTTCGCGCTTTTCAGTTCGTTTAAAAACAAAAAATACTCTTCTTTATTCAGCGGACAGTTGATATAATCGCCCTCGCCTGCTTCGGAATATCTGTCCGCAACGAACGACGACGACATATCTATGCTTTCGTACGAAACTATCGGCGCGGCGGCGTCGAAAAAGTAAGGAATTTCTCCGGTAAGTTTTTCAAGCGAAGCGTTAAGCGCGTTCGTGGAAAGAGGTCCCGTGGCTATAATAGTAAGCTCGTCCGGATTTATCTTCGCAACCTCTTCGTCTATACATTCTATATTTTCGTTATTTCTGATTTTTTCGGTAATATACGCCGAAAAAAGCTCTCTGTTTACAGCTAAAGCTCTGCCCGCGGGTACGGCGAATTTATCCGCCGCGGCGATTATTTCCGAACCTAAAACGCGCATTTCTTCCTTTAAAAGTCCGCACGCATTCGAGTATACGTCGTTGCTTTTCAGCGAATTGCTGCAAACGAGTTCCGCATAATTATCGCTGTGCTGGCAGGGCGTTTTCTTTATTCTTTTCACGTCGTAGAGCTTGACTTTTACCCCGCGAGAAGAGAGATACAAAGCGCATTCCGAGCCGGCAAGCCCTCCGCCTATGATTTTTACGCTATTTCTTATCATTTTCGGTATGATAATCGCAGTCCTTATTAGAACATTTAATATTCTTTCCGTCTTTTGTAACGACAAGATAATTGCCGCACTTCGGACATTTTTCACCTGTCGGCATATCCCAACTCATAAAACTGCAATCGGGGTAGTTCGAGCAGCCGTAGAAAGTTTTTCCTTTTTTCGAAGTCATTATCTGCGTGGGATTACCGCACTCGGGACAAACACCGGCTTTTACCGTCATGCTCTTAGTGTTTTTGCACTCTGGGCAGAACAGATATTTCCCGAATTTACCGGTCTTTATAGACATTGTGCTTCCGCACTTCTCGCACTTTTCGTCAGACTTAACTTCGTCGAGAGGCTTAATGTTAGAGCACTTCGGATAGTTCGGGCAAGCGAGAAATTTTCCGTATTTGCCCGTTTTTATAATCATATTTTCTCCGCACTTCTCGCATTTTACGTCCGAAACTTCCTGATTTTCCGAGCGGATATTATCGCACTCGGAATTCGAGCATTTAAGGAATTTACCGTATCTGCCCGATTTTCTTATCATAAGGCTTCCGCATTTTTCGCAGACGATATCGGTAATTTCATCGCCGTCGCGCGTGGCGAAAGCGAGTTTTTCGGCAAACGGCGGGTAGAAATCGGCTATAAGCTTATGCCAATCCTTTCCTCCCTCTTCTATCTCGTCGAGAGAATCCTCCATCTTCGCGGTAAACGACACGTCCATTATATCGCTGAAATACTTCATCAGCATGTCCGTCATCTGGTACGCGACTTCCGTCGGAACGATAAACTTTCCGTCTTTTACGGTGTATTTTCTCTTTGAAAGTACGGAAATAATCGAAGCGTACGTAGATGGTCTGCCTATGCCCTTGTCTTCCATCGCTTTTACGAGCGAAGCGTCCGTATATCTCATCGGCGGTTTGGTGAACTTCTGTTCGGGATCGAGCGAAACGAGGTTGAGCTTATCTCCCTTTTCTAAGTTCGGAAGAACTACTCCGTCGCCGCTTTGGTCGTCGTCATCCTTTTTATAATCGGCATAAACCGCGGTATAACCGTTGAAAAGCACCGTTCTGCCGCTCGTTTTAAAAACATACCCGTTCGCGTCGATTTCGATGTGAACGCCGTTATATTTCGCGTCCGCCATCTGCGAAGCGATAAAACGCTCGTAAATCAATTTATACAGATTGTAGTGATTTCTGCTTAAAATCTTCTTTACGCTTTCGGGCGTGCGCGACAAATCTATCGGACGTATTGCCTCGTGCGCGTCCTGGGAATTCTTTTTCGCTTTGTATATATTCGGTTTTGCCGGAACGTACTCGTCCCCGAATTTGTTTCTTATATATTCGAGTGCGCTTTGCTGCGCCGCCTTGGAAACTCGCGTGCTGTCCGTACGGATATACGTAATGAGCGCGATATGACCTTCCGGCGTTTCGATTCCTTCGTAAAGATCCTGAGCGAGCTTCATTACCTGAGGCGACGTCATGGAGAACTTATTGGAAGCGTCCTGCTGAAGCATACTCGTAGTAAACGGCGGCAGCGCGTGCTGCGAAACGACGGATTTTTTCACGTCCTTAACGATGAAATCCGCGCCGTTTATTTCGGAAAGAACTTTATCCGCCTTTGCTTTATCCGCCGGCTTAAGCTGTAAAAGAGCCTTGAACTTAGGCGGTTTATCTCCGGTAAGCGTCGCGTTGATGTTCCAGTATTCCTGAGGAACGAACGCCGCAATCTCCCTTTCTCTGTCCACTATAAGGCGAAGAACTACCGATTGAACCCTCCCCGCGGAAAGACTCGGTTTAATCCTCTTGCAAAGAAGTGGCGAAAGTTTGTAGCCGACGAGTCTGTCGAGAACTCTTCTCGCCTGTTGAGAATCTACCAAATTCATATTGATATCTCTCGGGTGTTCAAGCGCGTTCTTAACCGCCTGTTCGCTTATTTCGTTAAACTCTATACGGAAAGTCTTGTCCTTATCGAGCTTTAACGCTTCCCTTAAATGCCAAGAAATAGCTTCTCCTTCGCGGTCCGGGTCGGTTGCGAGGTAAATTTTATCCGCTTTCGCGGCTTTTTCGGAAAGTCTTTTTATAACTTGTTTTTTATCGGGGCTGATTTCGTACGTAGCCTCGAAATTCTTATTTATATTTACGCCGATCCTTTTTTCGGGCAAATCCCTTACGTGCCCGCCGCTCGCGTCTACTTTATATTTCCCGCCGAGATATTTTTCAATCGTTTTTGCTTTCGACGGCGATTCCACAATAATCAGTTGCATATTGAAGTATATTCCTCCTTAGGTCGGTTTGAATTTATCGAATTAAATCGCGTTTTTAACGCGCGTCTGTTTTTTTATTTATCCGCCGCTCTTCTTCGACGGAAAAATCCGTTTACGATCAACTTACCGAAGAAAACGTATTACCCGGATTTTTAACGATGTATTTTTTAATTTCGAGCATAGTCAGCACGGGCGTAAGTTCGAAAATTTTCATACCCGTTTTTTCTATCAGCTCGTCCATATGGATTTCTCTTTCCCCGATAATCGAAAAAACCATTGCCTCTTTATCCGTCAAAGCTTGTTTTTGCGTCTTTTTTGCCGGAGTAATTCCCAAATGGAAGAAAATATCGTTTACGTCGTCGCAAAGAAGCGCGTACTCTTTTATCATGGCGTTACACCCTTCTCCCGACGGAACCCCGATATTGTAAGGGAAAGCGAAAACAGTTTTACCGTATTCGTTCGCAAAATCCGCCGTGTAACTCGTTCCGCTTTTCTTGCCCGCGCTCGTAACAAGCACTCCGTCTCCTATAGCCGCGATTATTCTGTTCCTTTCGGGAAAGAAATACGGTTTACAAATAACGTCCGGATTATACTCGGAAACGACAAGACCTTTCTTGCATATTTCTTCGAACATTCTGAAGTGATATTCGGGATATACGTGTTTAAAACCGCACGGAAGCACCGAAATAATACTCGAATTTCCTATCGAACCTTTAATGACTTCCGCGTCGACGCCCTCCGCAAGACCTGTAACGAGAACGACTCCTTCTTTTGAAAGTCTTTCCGAAAACTCCCTCGTTCTCGCGAGAACTTCGGGTAAAGTTTTACGGCTGCCAACTATTGAAAAACAATATTTCTCTTTTAAAAGCCCGATATTCCCCTTGCAGTACAAAATCATCGGCGGAGAGGAAATCTCAAGAAGCTTATCGGGAAATCCGTCCGAAATACAAGTCAGAACCTCCGTTCCGTCCTTTTCGAGTTCGCTTAAAATCTGCCTGTCGCCGCCGGACAAAAGAAGCGCGTTCAACGCTTTAATCGTAGAATCGTTAATCTTTTTGTTTTTGCCGAACAATTCTTCGCTTACGCCGCCGAACAAATCGGCGGGACGAGATACGCTTTGAAGCACTCTCAATTTCTGCTCTTTTGTAAGCCCCACGAAAGAATCCAAAACAATAACGGCTCTTTCGTCATCGGAATATTTTCTCATCATCTTTGGTTTTATTATATTGATTCAACGACGCGTACGCCCGTCGGTTATTACAATATGCCTTTATCGAGCAAACGATAACCTACGGCTTCGAGAATATGCGAAGGCTGAATCTCCTCGTAAAGTTCCATATCCGCAATCGTCCTCGCCACCTTGATAATTCTGCTGCGAGCCCTTGCAGACAAACTCATACTTTCGAACGCGCTGTGAAGTATTTGTTCGCACTCCTCGGAAAGCTTGCAATACTTCTTAATTTGTTTTTCCCCCATATCGCTGTTGGTATTCACGTTCGGCTCGTTTTTAAAGCGTTCTCTCTGTACGGCTCTGGTTCTGTTTACTCTCGCCTTTACCGCAGCCGAGCTTTCCTCTTTTCTATCCGAAACCAAATCGGAATACTCTACGGAATCCACTTCCACCTGTAAATCTATTCGGTCGAGAAGCGGTCCCGAGATTTTACTTTTATATTTTAATATCTGCGCCTGCGTGCATTTGCATACCTGCTTTTTGGAGCCGAAATTGCCGCAAGGACAAGGGTTCATACTTCCGCAAAGCATAAAATTCGCCGGAAAAGAAACGTTTGCCCTCGCCCTCGAAACGGTTATAACGCCGTCTTCGAGAGGTTGCCTTAACGCCTCGAGAGTGCTTCTCGGATACTCCGGCATTTCGTCGAGAAACAAAACGCCGTTATGAGCGAGAGAAATAAGCCCGGGTTTGACCGACGAACTACCTCCCACGAGAGCTACGTTCGTAGCCGTATGATGAGGCGTCATAAACGGGCGCATACGAATAATCCCGTCGTTCGCGTTTAATCTGCCCGCAACCGAATGAATTTTCGTCGTTTCGAGAGCCTCCTCGAAGTCCATATCCGGCATAATAGACGGTATACACTTCGCAAGCATCGTTTTACCGCTGCCGGGAGGACCTACGAAAATAATATTATGACCGCCGCTCACAGCGATTTCGAGAGCTCGTTTCGCCGTCGCCTGCCCCTTTACGAGAGCAAGGTCGACGGGATAAAGACATTCCTGTTTATCGACGTCGTAAGACCTCTTCTCTACGGGATCCATAAGGCGTATTTTCTTTAAATGGTCTACGACCTGATTTAAATTTTTCGCCGCGTAAACAGTGATATTTTCGATATAAGACGCTTCTTTAGCGTTATCGAACGGAATAATAAAGTTTTTATACCCTTCTTTCGAAGCCGAAATCAACAGAGGAAGTATGCCGGGCACGGAACGAAGCGAACCGTCCAGCGACAACTCCCCGAGCAAAACATAATCGGTTATATCCTCTGGAAAGCCTACGCTTGAAGTTTTGATAATTCCCACCGCAATCGGAAGATCGAGATACGCGCCTTCCTTCTTTATTTCGGCGGGAGCAAGGTTGACCGTTATTTTGGTTGCCGGGAAATTTCTTCCGCTGTTTTTCACAGCCGAACGAACGCGCTCTCTCGACTCTTTTACCGCGAGGTCGGGAAGACCTACGACGTCGAACCCGGGAAGTCCGTTATGGACGTCCACCTCGACGTCCACGCGAAACCCGTCGAGTCCGTTAAGAGCGTAACCGACTACCTTTGCAAGCATCTCAGTATCTCCACCAGCCGAATAAAATCGCTTGAGCCGTCTTGCCTACGTCTATACCCGCAAACATAACGTACCCGAGAAGGAAGAACAACGCCGCTAAAGCAAGAGCGACCGTCGCCACTACCCAACCGGTTGAAATTTCGTTCCCTTTAGCGCATTTAACGGTTTTTCCGCTGTAGTTAAGCGTCGAAAAGAAAAGCGGAATATATGCCATTCCGAACACCGAAGACATAAGCGAGCAGGAAATATCCGCGTCTTTCACGAACGCAAACATAGCCCAGGTGAAAATATATCCGACCGTAAGAGGAACGTATACCTTCAAGGTAGAAGACATTCCGCTCAGAGATTTTTCGGTATTGTATTTCTTGATAAGCGTTACCGTAACCAAAACGAACGCGACGAGCGACAAAATCGAAACGGCTGCGTTTGTTCCGAGATAAACGGCCGAACCGTTGATTTCGCCTATCGACTTATTGCCCATACCTATTATCCAGCCGAGGAACGAGACATTTACTCCGCCGAACAAATTGTCGCTTATCGATTTTAAAACCGCGGTAATAAGGTTTTCGGTTTTATAGTAAGAAGTGTACGCACTGCCGGCAAACGCATAGAACATAAGCGTGAACCAGGCGGTTATCACTATCGTGCCGAGAACGCCGGCGATTAGTCCGCCGATAAACGTTTCGTTGTAAATGCTGCGGTTCTTCCTCTTTTCGTCTTCGAATTCGAGGTGTTTCTGATTTTCTTTATAAATCTTATTCGCTTTTACAAGACCGTAAACGAATACGAGAACGTTTACGGGGAGAACGAACAACGCGGTGTTATCCGCAGCAAACGCTAAACCGAACGCAAGAGCCGCTAAAATCAACGGCAGAACGGTAGATTTTTTAGAAACCACGAACTTACGGTCTTTTACGTCGAAGCCGCACTTCGAAACGAGTACGGGGAAATCGAGAATAAAATAGAACGAAAGAAGCGCGAAGAACAATCCGATCGTCTTAACGGAACCCAATCCGCCGAGCGACATCGGAAGTCCCGCAAGCACGAATACGAGCGCAAAAATCCAGCCTGCGTCCGAATCTTTAAACAGCTTAAGACCGAGCGCGTAAACTATCGCTATCGAAAGAGCAAAGAAAAGATACGGAACGATTCGAACGCCGAGAGTATTGAACCCGAACGCCGACATACCGATCGATATAAGCTCTATACCGAGCGCGCCCGCGTTATTCGCAACGTAAAGACCGTCGCCGTTACCGAACGAAAGCACGCTGTTGACGGTAGAAACCTCAGCTTCGGTAAAATGATACTTTCTCGTAAGCGGATTCGTTTCGTTGAAGCGGTTTTGTTCGTCTGTCAGCTTGTATGCTGTGTTCTTTTCGTCGAAGTCCGCAGCTTCCGTGTATTCTGCTTCGATGCTCGAATTATCTCTTAAAACGAAGCCCTCCCCTATTATCTCGGGTTTGAGAACTTTTCCGTTCGCGTCCGTAAATACCACTTCGTTTATCTCAAGGCGGTCTTTCGTTTCAATCGCGTAATAGCCGTAGAACGAAGCGTTTGCGGGGATTTCCACGCAATACCAGCTGAACTGATACTCGCCTTCGCTAAGATTGATACCTTTTTTGATTTCCGCTTCCTTTTTCGAACTCGTTGTCGTAGTGAAACCATTGGAAATCTTGTATCTTACGGTAACTACCGCCTTGTCGCTCTGAGTGTTGAGAGAATATATTCTGCCGACGTTGAGCCAGACCTTAACGTTGTATTTGCCGTTCTCGTCCTTTTCGACTATCTCCTTGCCGTCCGAATCCTTATTGTCGATATGGAACTCCACGTAGTTGGAAAAGTAAGAATTTCCGGCTTGTCTTATTTCGCTCGACCAAGCCGAAACGGGATTGTTCTTCACCGAGCCGAGCGTAAATATTCCGTTCAAAATCACAAAAAGGAATATTACCGCCATTACGATGAATGCTCTCAGGTTTTTCTTCGTTTTAAACATACGGATACACCTCGTAAAGGTTAATACTAAGCGTATAGCGCCGCCGAATTTCTTTATATACCCCGACGCTAATTGCCTTCATAGAGTTTATTTTAAACCATAGCAACGAAAAAGTAAACAATTTTCAAGCGATTTTTACACATTTCATTATATATATTTATAATGACATAGTCAATTCTGCCGAAAAACGCAAGAAAAAACGCCCCGGACGATATCCGAAGCGTTCTGATTTCTTTTTATGATTAAAGAACTTCCTTAACCTTAGCAGCCTTACCGGTAAGCCCTCTGAGATAGTAAAGTTTAGCTCTTCTCGTTTTACCTTTTCTTACAACCTCGATTTTAGCGAGCTTAGGCGAATGGAGCGGGAAAGTTCTTTCTACGCCTACGCCGAAGGAAAGACGTCTTACGGTAAAGGTTTCGCTTATGCCGCCGTGACGCTTAGCGATAACGACGCCTTCGAAAGCCTGAAGTCTTTCTCTCGTACCTTCGATAACCTTAACGAAAACTTTAACGGTGTCGCCTACGTTGAACGAAGGAACTTCCGTTTTGAGATTTTCGCGATTGATTGCTTCTATAATGTTTTTCATCGTAACTTACCTCCAGAAATTATTTTAACGCCCGACTTACAAATTAAAAAACTAATCGGTAAAAGCCCGTCGGCATTATATATAAGCGTTCGTAACCGTGATTTCGCGGCAGAGGATCGCCCGAAGTTACCTTGCTATTTTAGCATAAACACAACCGATAAGCAAGCGTTTTCGCTCGTTTTTTCAAATTATTTTTTATTTTTCAAAGCTATTCGACGAGTTTATTATCCTTTTCTTTCAAAAAATCCGCTCATTTGTCTGATTTGGAACCGAAATTCTCATTTTAGGCGCTTCTCGGCGGTTTTTCTCCGAGAAAAGAATAATATCCGCATTCGAGCTTTCCGTTATAGAGTTTTCTGATCTTATCCGCCTTTCTGCCGAAAAGACGAGGAAAATCCTCCACGGAAGTAAGCGTATAACACGACCAGGTTGGAATCTTCGAGTAAACTTTGCCGTAATCTCTGTAAAGTTTTATTATTTCCTTTCTGTCCGAAAGCCTCTCTCCGTACGGCGGATTGTCTATCAGAACGCCGTATCCCGAGGACGGCGAAAAGTCGCGCATATCCGCTTTTTCAAATCTTATAAGATGTCCTACCCCTGCCTTAAAAGCGTGAGTTTTTGCGAGCGAAAGCTGCTTTTCGTCTATATCGCACCCGTAAATATCTACATTCGGATTTTGAATTATTTCAGATTTCGCCTTATCTTTTAAATTGCCGAAAAATCCCGTATCGAAGTTTTTCCATTTTAAAAAGTCAAACGAACGGTTTAATCCCGCGGGGATATTCGAAGCGATAAGGGCGGCTTCTATCGGAAGAGTTCCCGAGCCGCAAAATATATCCGCGAACGGCTTCGACGGTTTCCACACGGACAAATCGATAAGAGCGGCGGCAACCGTTTCTTTGAGCGGCGCGTCCCCCACTATTTCGCGATATCCTCTTCTGTGAAGCCCTTCGCCGGTCGTATCGAGAGAAATCGTAACGAAATCTTTTAAAACCGAAACTTCAACCTTATATCTTTCTCCTGTTTCGGGAAGAGTCGGATATTTTTTCGACAGCTTCTCGCAAATAGCTTTTTTTACAACGCTCTGACACGCCGAATAAGCCATAAGCTTACTCGAAACACATTTGCCCGAAACGATTATTTTTCCGTCTTTCGGGATATAATCCGCCCATTCCGCTTCAAAAGCGCCGTCAAACAGCTCGTCGAAATTTTCGGCTTTGAACGAAGTAATTACGATATAAACTCTGTTCGCCGTGCGAAGATAAAGATTGCACTCTGCTATTTTTTTAAAATCGGCTTTAAAATTCAGCCTTCCGTTATAGGCAGGTGCGTTTTCCACGCCGAGCCTCGAAAGCTCCCTTTTCGTGACGGCTTCAATTCCCGCAGCGCTCGACACGGATACGTCAAAAAGCGTTTTCAATGTAGTTAATCTCCTTACCCATAACTTCCGCCACGTCGAAACGAACGGCGACGTCGGACAAATTTTCGCTAAGCAAATAATACTCGGCTATTCTACGGTATTTTTGTTGCTTATAGTATCCCACAGCTTCCGCAGGTCTTCCGAAATCGTCGTTAAAACGCGTTTTAACCTCTGTAAAAATCAAAACTCCGTCCTTTTTTGAGATTATGTCGGCTTCGCCCTGAGAGCAGGAATAATTGCGTTTTATAATTTCGTAACCGTTTTTTTTGAGATAGCGGACTACTTTGTCTTCTCCGTTTCGTCCCAAAAGTTTTTTATAAAAGTTCTGCGGTGCAGCGGGCATGGTCCGTACTCCTTTATCGCATCGATGTGTTGTTTCGTTCCGTATCCTTTGTTTTTCAAAAAGCCGTACTGCGGATAAGTTTTATCGTATTCGCGCATAAGCCTGTCCCGATAAACTTTCGCCACGATCGAAGCCGCGCCTATCGTATAACTCTTCGCGTCACCCTTTATTATCGGGTACACGGGCACGCTCGTTTTAATATCTACCGCGTCAATAAGCACTATATCGGGCTTTACATCAAGCCCTTCCACGCACGAAATCATACATTTTTTCGTCGCTTCGAGAATATTTATGCGGTCTATCTCGTCCGCTTCCGCAAGAGAAATTTTAACCGAAATCGCCTTTTCGAGTATTTTATCGTATAAAATTTCTCTGTTCTTCTCCGAAACCTTTTTACTGTCGTCTATGCCGTCGATTAAATCGTCAAGCGGCATTATCACCGCACAGCAAACGACCGGACCGCAAAGAGGACCTCTGCCCACTTCGTCTACGCCCGCGATATATTTATATCCGTTTTTTTGACATTCTCTTTCGTAAACGAGTTTGTCTTCAGTTGTTTTTTTCATTGTATTTTTCCGTTTCAAGACAGATTTTTCCTATTCTGCCTTTTCTGAAATCATCTAAAATCGCTATGGCTCCGCGTTCGTAATCAAACTCGTTTCCTCGCATAATAAATCCACGTTTTTTACAGATTATTTCAAATATTTCAAGCGGTTGAAATTCACCGATATTTTCAATCCCGTACTTTTCGCAAAGACAATTCGGGTACTTTAACGAAAGCTCGGAAATAAGCTCAAGGCAAAGCCCATCTTTATCCAAAATCGCGTCGTTTATACTTCCGATGTACGCAAGATGTTTTGCGTAATATTGATTTTCGAATTTAGGCGGCATAGTTCCCGGAGTATCGAGCAATTCTATATCTTTAAGTCTGATCCATTGTTTTCCGCGCGTAACGCCGGCTTTATCGCCCGTAACAGCCCTCTTTTCGCCGCAAAAAGAGTTGATAATCGTCGATTTCCCCGTATTCGGCACCCCCGCGACCATAACGCGAAGAGGTCTTACAATTCCCTTTTTCTTATAACTTTCAATTCTTTCTTTCAAACTTTCGGTAACGGCGTTATACAGATTCGCAACGTCCCGTTTTTGAGTGCCGTTAAGAGAAACGACTCTTTTCCCTTCGCTTTGAAGATTTTTTACAAGCAAAGAAGCGCATTCCTTTGATATAAGATCGGACTTATTGAGCGCGTAAACAACGGGTTTCGAGCCGAAAACTTTCAAAAGCTTCTCGTTGAAGCAGGAAAAAGCCGCGCGCGCGTCGAGAACAAAAATGATTCCGTCGCAAAGCGCGATGTTCTCCTCCATCATTCTCATAGATTTTGTCATATGCCCGGGAAACCACTGAATTTCCATAATTTATCCTGCCTTATTCTTTTTTTGCTCTTCTTCTCTTGCGAGCCTCTTTTTTCCTTTTCTTCTCTTCGTATTCGGCTACAATCGGGTTGTTTTCTATTAAATCGGGGCGTTTTTCCCTCGTGATTTCAATCGATTTTTCAAGCCTCCATTTATCGACTTCGGCGTGATTTCCGGAAACGAGAACGTCCGGCACCTTAAGCCCCATAAATTCCTGAGGACGAGTATACTGCGGATATTCGAGCAGATTGTCCGAAAAAGACTCCTGACAGAGAGAATCAGAGCTTATAACTCCGTCGATATACCTCGAAACGCAGTCTATAACCGCCATTGCGGGTATTTCGCCGCCCGTAAGCACAAAATCTCCGATCGAAAGTTCTTCGTCGATAAACAAGTCGAGAATTCGCTGGTCGATCCCCTCGTAGTGGCCGCACAAAAAAAGCAATCTGTCATACGAAACGTATTCGGGCACAAATTTCTGATTGAAAATTCTTCCCTTGGGCGACATATAAATGCGCCTCGCCTTATGCTCGGGATCTACCGCCGTAATACAATCGGCAATCGGTTGAGGCGTAAGAACCATTCCCGCGCCGCCTCCGAACGGATAATCGTCTGTTTTTTTGTGCTTATTAAGCGAATAATCTCTTATGTCGTGAACG
Organism: Christensenellaceae bacterium; assembly: GCA_022768945.1. GTDB lineage: Bacteria > Bacillota > Clostridia > Christensenellales > Borkfalkiaceae > RGIG3732. The sequence continues at coordinate 18,021 of JALEKY010000015.1, forward strand.
AATATTTCGAGTTTACCGCTCTCAACCGCCCGCCCGAGTATGCTTTCGTTTAGAGGCGAAAACATTTCGGGAAAAAGCGTAAGGACGTCAATCCTCATAAAAAGCGACCTCCTCAAATCTGCCTTTAGAAACAACTATCTTCTTTTCTTCAATATCTACCGACTTCACCAAATTTTTTAAAAAAGGAAACTGAACCGTCTTGCAATCCGCTCCCGCCGCTGTGATAAAATCGGTCGAACCGCGAGTAGACACGTCCTTTACAGTTCCGATAAAATTACCGTTCTCATCGAAGATTTTACAAGAAATTATGTCCGATATAAACCACTTGTTTTCGGGCACCGGTATTTCGTCCCGATCGACAAACAGTTCCTTATCTCGAAAAAGTTCCGCTTTGTTTCTGTCCGCAATTCCTTTAAAAACGACATACACGCCGTCTGCGATTCTGACCGAGACGGGCGTAAATTCCTCGCCGTCGATATAGAAAACTTTTACGTTTTTGAGAACTTCCGGAGAATCGCAAATAGGAAGAACTTTTAATTCTCCCTTAATGCCCTGCGGTTTGATTATCTTACCTATTAAAATTTTTTCCATTGAATATGCGTTCCCTTTCGCCATTTAACGTAAAGCCGCGTAATACGAAAAAATCCTGCGAACCCGCGGCAACCTTCTCAAAAGAGTGCCCGGCGCAAGAATTCTTCAAAAACAATTCAAGGGGTGACGGTAAAAAATCCGCCTTCCCTCTCGCCTTGCAGAAATGAAATTAAACTTCCTGATGAGATTTAATTTCGATATTGTACTTCTTTTCGCCCTTTTTGGTGCCGGCTTTTACAAGCGTGCGAAGAGCTTTAGCTATCTTGCCCTGTCTGCCGATAACCTTACCCATATCGCTTTCGTCGAGAACGACGGTAACTTCTACGGAATCGTCCTTTTCCTCAACGCGATATTCTATCTTTTCAGGGTATTCGGCAAACTGACCGACTACGTATTTAATCAGTTCTAACATTGTTACTCCTTAACCTTATAAAACTCTCGTTTTAAGAGTTATCAGCCCTTCTTTTTCTTGGGGTTGGTTTTGGAAGGAGAAAGCTTAGCGGACTGTTCTACAACGCCTGCTTTTACGAGCAACGATTTAACGGTTTCGGTGGGTTGAACGCCCTTTGCAAGCCATTCTTTAGCCTTATCCGCGTCGATAACGAGTTCAACGGGGTTCGAAAGCGGATTGTAATGACCGATTTTGTCGATATACTTTCCGTCGCGTGCTTCTCTTCCGTCAACGACAACGATGCGATAGAAAGGAGATTTCTTGTCGCCGAGTCTTGTAAGTCTCATTTTAACCATGGTAATATCCTCCGATACTAAAAAAGTTTTTTATTTATTTTCCGCAACGAATATTTTGCGAATTTATGCCTTGAATATTTATGTCTTAAAATCTGAAACCGCGTTTGTTTTTAAGCTGTTTCATCATTTGTTTGGTCTGGTCGAACTGTTTAAGCAACGCGTTTACTTCCTGAACGGTCGTTCCGCTGCCTTTAGCTATTCTCTGTTTTCTCGACGAGTTCAAAATAGAAGGATCTCTCCTCTCTTTTATTGTCATCGAATAAATAATGGCTTTTACTCTTTCGATGCGTTTTTCATCGATTTGAGCGTCTTTCAGGTTAACTTTATTGCTTACGCCGGGTATCATACCCATAATATCCTTAAGGTCGCCCATTTTTTTAATCGCTTCGAACTGATCGAGATAATCTTCGAGAGTAAAGCTGTTCTCTCTGAACTTTTTCTCGAGTTTCTTCGCCTGATCTTCGGTAATAGCCTGTTCGGCTTTCTCGATGAGAGACAACACGTCGCCCATCCCGAGAATTCTCGAAGCCATTCTGTCGGGGTAAAAAGGTTCGAGGTCGGTCAATTTTTCCCCTACGCTCGAAAATTTAATAGGTTTACCCGTAACGGCTTTTATCGAAAGACAAGCGCCGCCTCTCGTATCACCGTCGAGCTTTGTAAGTACGACGCCCGTAACGTCAAGCCTTTCGTTAAAGGTTTTTGCCACGTTAACCGCGTCCTGCCCGGTCATGGAGTCTACCGTAAGAAGAATTTCAGCCGGCGAAACCGTTGCTTTGATATTTTCAAGCTCTGTCATAAGAGCGTCGTCGATATGCAGCCTGCCCGCGGTATCGATTATCGCGTAATCGAAACCGTACGATTTCGCGTACTCCACGCCTTTCTTCGCTATCTGAACGGGATCTCCCTGTCCTTGTTCGAAGACCTCGGTATTCGCCTTTTCGCCTACTATTTTCAGCTGATTTATAGCCGCCGGACGATAAACGTCGCACGCGATAAGAAGGACTTTTTTGCCTTGTTTCTTTAAATACAGCGCGAGTTTGCCGCAAAGGGTTGTTTTACCCGCACCCTGCAAACCGCACATCATAATAACCGTGGGCGCGCCTTTCCATTCGAGTTTCGAATTCGTGCTGCCCATAAGCGCGGTTAACTCCTCGTTAACGACCTTAACAACTTGCTGAGCCGGGCTCAAACTTTTAAGAATATCCTGCCCGAGCGCCTTTTCGCTTACGTCGTTAATGAATTTCTTCGCAACGCCTATATTTACGTCCGCTTCCAAAAGGGCGATGCGAACCTCACGCATGGCTTGTTTTATTTCAAACTCGTCAAGCTTGCCTCGCTTCGTCATTTTTGAAAATATATGATTAAGTTTTTCGCTAAGTCCGGCAAATACCGCCATCAGACTTCCTCCAACAACGATTTTATGTTATTTACCGCGGATTTGTAATCTCCGCAATCACGCGCTTTTTCGGTTTCCGTTTTAATAAGCGAAATCTTTTTATAAAGCCCGAGCTTTTCCTCCGTTTCGAAAAGAACCTCTTTTGCTTTTTTAAGTCCGTCGTTTACGCTTTGCCTGCTGATTTTCTTTATCTCGGCAATTTCGCCCAAAGATAAATCGCAACCGTAATACAAATCGAACAATTCTTTCTGGTGTTCGGTGAGAAGATTCCCGTACAATCCGAACAACCCCGTAAGCTCAAAATCCTTTTCCATAAAAAACAAGTGTAAAGCATTTTTGCCTTACACTTATATTATAATGATATACGTTCGCTTTGTCAACCGTTTTATTTGAAAAACAAAACAATTTTTTGTCGTTTATCTCTCACAGAATGCCGTGAACGAATTCTTCTACGTCGAAAACGTCTATATCGTCGAGCTTTTCTCCCGTTCCCACGTAAACGACCGGGATACCGAGTTCGCCGCACATCGAGATGACAAAACCTCCCTTAGCCGTTCCGTCAAGCTTTGTCAGAATAATTCCGTCGATACCGACGGCTTCGTTGAACACCTCCACCTGATTGACGGAGTTTTGCCCTGTCGTCGCGTCGAGAACGATGAATTTATAGAAATTCGCTTCGGGATAATCTCTTTCCACCACTCTCGACATCTTTTTCAGCTCTTCCATAAGGTTAGCTTTTACGTGAAGTCTGCCGGCGGTATCTATGATAAGATAATCCGTTTTTTTAGCTTTAGCGGAAGTAATCGCGTCGAAAACCACGCTCGACGGATCACTGCCTTCCGAACTTTTTACGATTTTTACGTTGGCTCTGTCCGCCCAGACGGAAAGCTGATCGGAAGCGGCGGCGCGGAAAGTATCCGCTGCGGCAATCGTAACGCTTTTGCCTTTAGCCGACAAAAAGTGTGCGAGTTTACCTATGGAAGTCGTTTTGCCGACTCCGTTCACGCCGATAACCATAATCACGGCGGGAGTTTCCACGTCGAGCGGTTCGGCCTCCTCTATCGTTTCGGTCAAAATATCGCGAAGAGCCTGTTGAGCGGCTTCCGCATCGGTAATTTTCTCCTTTTTGACTCTGTCGCGAAGCATGTCTACTATATCCATCGAAGTTCTCACGCTTATATCCGACGAAATAAGCACTTCCTCGAGTTCGTCGAAAAATTCGTCGTCGAACTTACTTCTGTTAAAGAGCGACGAAAGTCCGCTCGATATTTTTTCCTTGGTCTTTTTTAAAGCAGAAAATATCTTTCCGAAAAATCCCATAATAATTTTCTCCCGTAAAATCGGCGCGGGTGAACGATAATTCACCCTCGCCGTTTTCAAAGCGAACTTTTACGCCGTTTCTATATCGTTAATTTCCGAAAGTTCTACGGAAACTATGCTCGAAACGCCTTTTTCCTGCATCGTAACGCCGTAGAGAGCGTCCGCAAGCTCCATAGTAACCTTTTTGTGGGTTATTACGATAAACTGCGTTTCCGCAGAGAAGTTTTTAAGATATCTCGCGAAACGTTCTACGTTCGCCTCGTCGAGCGCAGCCTCTATTTCGTCCAATACGCAGAACGGCATCGGGCAAAGACGAAGGATTGCAAACAGTATCGCGATTGCGGTAAGAGCCATTTCGCCGCCCGAAAGGAGCGAAATTTTCTGCAATTTCTTTCCCGGCGGTTCCGCAACGATTTCAACCCCTGCTTCGAGCGGATCATCGCAGTCCTCGTAGTCGAGAAGTAAGTCCGCGCTGCCGCCTCCGAACAACTCCTTGAAAATTCTACGGAAGTTGGAACGGATTACTTCGAAGCCCGCGTTGAATTTCGTAGTCATTTCCTGAGTTAAGCTCTCGATACCCGTTCTGAGGTCGTCCGCGCCTTTTTCAAGGTCGTTCTTCTGCAACAGGTTATCCTGATAAACGGAATTGATAGCTTCGTAATCGGCAATGGCGTTGTTGTTTATCGGTCCGAGACCTCTTATCTTTCTCTTTATCTTGTCTATATCCACAAGGTTTTGCTTGTGGTCGTAATTTTCCGCGCGGAGCGCAAGGCAGTCCTCGTAAGCAAGCTCGTAATCTCTCATGAGCTGTTCCGCCGAATTTCTGAGGTCTGCGTCAACCTTTTCGAGGTTGAATTCCTCTTTCAGTTTAGACTCCGTAAGCGTGTTAATTTCGTCGTTAAGCTGCGTTCTTCTTGTGTTCGACGACTCGATATCTCTCTGAAGAGTTTCCTTTCTGTCCTCAGCGCGTTTAAGTTTTTCGCGGAGAAGCGCGACCGTTTTCTGATCTTCGGAAGAAAGAATAAGCTTTTCGGCGTCCTCTTTGAGCTTAGCTATGATATCGAGGTCGTTCTGTATCGTCTTATCGTTATCTCTGATAAGCACGCGAAGGTTCGCGACTTCCGTAGAAAGTCTTTCGATGTCCGTTTTGTTCGAAGCGATCGAAGATTTAAGCCCCGCGACTTTCGCCTGACACTCGGTATTCTGCGCGATGAGGTTATCTCTTTCCTTTTTAAGCTCGTCGTAATACCCTTCTTTCTTCTGTCTTTCGGTCGTCTTTTCGGTATTAGCGTTCTCAAGCGACTGTTTACCCTCTTCCATATCGGAAACCTGTCTTTCGATTTCCTGAAGGCGGGTATTTATAGCTTTAAGAACTTCTCTGTACGAATATTCGTCCTTTTCGGCTTCGGAAACGGAATTTTCTATCGCGTTTAACTTTTCTTTGAGCGCAACGCTTTCCTGTTTTTTGTCGTTGTACTGGGCGTTCATCTCGCTGAGATCGTTATTGAGCGAAGCGAGCGTCTGAACGTATTGATTCTTCTTTTTGTTAGCGGCTTCGTAATCGTTGCGAAGTCTTTCAAGGTCTTTTTGGAAACCTTCGAGTTTGCCATCGACCGAGAGAATATTCGAACCCGTCTGCTTTCTCGAACCGCCGGTCATCGAACCTTGCGGAGAGAGAACGTCGCCGTCCAGAGTGACGATTTTGAACGCAAAACGATACTTTCTCGCAATAGCTACAGCGTGGTCGAGCGTATCGCAGATAAGAGTGTTTCCGAGCAAATATCTTATAACCGGCTCGAAATACGCGTCGTACGTAACGAGCTTAGCTGCAAGACCGAGCGCGCCCGTTTCGTTCTTCGCACTCATAATCTCTGAAGAATCCGTTCTGTATTTTATAGCCGATACCGGCAGGAACGTAGCGCGCCCCCAACCGTTTCTCTTTAAATACTCGATCAAAAAAGAAGCGTCGTTTTCATTAGCCGTAACGATGTTCTGAATTGCTCCGCCCATCGCTATTTCCATAGCGACCTCATACTTTCTGTCCGTATGCACGAGCGAAGCCACAACGCCCTTAATGCGCTTTTCTACCTCTCTGTCCGTTTTAGCGGCGTTCATAAGACGTCTTACGGCTTCCTGGAAGCCCTCGAACGACTCTTTAAGTCCTTTATAGAACTTCTCGTTCGCTTCTATCGTCGTTATGGAGTTGTTTATACTGAAAAGCTTGTTGTTTATATCGCTGAGCTTGTCGTTAGTGATTTTAACGCCGTTTTCGCTCGCCTCTATTTCCTCAACAAGCGAAGAAATCTCTTTGTTTATCGCGGAAATTCTGTCAGAAACGGTTTGTTTTTCCTTTCCGAGCGACTTAATTTTATCCCTGAGCGCGTCGAGTTTCAAAAGCGTTTCGTTCTTTCTCTCCTCCACGGCGGCTTGCTCGGCGGACAGCGAAGCGGACGAAGACTTCAAATCCGAAAGCTCTTTTATCGAGTCTATAATCCGGTTCGTTTCTTCCTTGGAAGAAGATTCGTTGAAATTGATTTCCTTAATAATCTCGACGAGTTTCGACGAAATCTGCTCCGCTTTGGAAATAAGCGTCTGCAGCTCGTTTTCCGCCTTTATGTCGTAACTTTTCTTGTCTGCGAGAGCGGCGGCGTCCGAATTGATTTTAGCCTGATTGTCCGAATTCTCTTTTCTGAGTCTTTCGATTTCCTCGTTAAAGAAGTCGATTTTCTGCTTATAAAGCTTCGCGTTGCCCTTCTGCTCTTCGAGTCCGACTGTTTTATCGAGGATTTGATTGTTAAGATCCTTAATTTCCTCGTCGGTTTTACCTACGGAAGCCATACTGTCATTATATATGGACTCCTGAAGATTAAAATCTGCTTTTTTCTGAGCGAGAGTATCGTTTAAAACTTCTATTCTCGCGTTGATCGCGCCCTTTTCGCCCGAAGAATTGTCTACTTTATAAAGATAGGAGTTAACCTCGCATTTCTTGAGTTCTTCGGTCAGCGCGTTGTATGTTCTTGCCGTTTCCGCCTGACGTGAAAGCGGCGCGAGCTGACGTTCGAGGTCCATACAAATATCCGAAAAACGGGTTATGTTGTCGTTGACCTTCTGAAGTTTTCTTTCAGCTTCGAGTCTTTGCTGTTTCGTCTTGGAAATACCTACGGCTTCTTCGAAAATCGCGCGTCTGTCCTGCGGTTTGGAAGACAAAATCTCCGTAACTTTATTCTGCCCTATAATCGTATACCCCTCTTTGCTGAGTCCGCATTCGTGGAGAAGGTTTACGATGTCTTTCAGTCTCGAAGGTTTGTTGTTTACGTAATACTCGCTCTCGCCGCTTCTGTAAAGCTTACGGGTGAGAATTACTTCGGTATACTCAATGCTTTTGAAAATGCCGTTGGAGTTATCGAAGAACAACGAAACCTCGCAATAACTAAGGGATTTTCTGTTTTGAGTTCCGTTAAAAATTACGTCCTGCATGTTAGAGCCGCGGAGAGATTTAGGCGATTGTTCACCGAGAACCCATCTTATGGCGTCCGCAACGTTGGACTTTCCGCAACCGTTCGGACCGACTATGCCGGTAATTCCGTGATCGAACCTGATTTCGGTTTTATTCGCGAAACTTTTAAATCCGATAATTTCAATTTTGGTAAAGTTCAATTTAGTTTACCCCTTTTTGGTGTTATTACTGTTATTATTTGCGCTTTTATCGCGCGTTTTTTCTTGTTTGTGCGGTAAAACGCTTTTTTGTCCCCGTTTTTTCCGCTTGTTTTTTCTATCTTTTCCGAAACTTCGCCTTTTTCGCTTTGTCGTTCGCGTTTTTCCGAAGTCTTTCTTTTATCGCCGGAAGAGTTTCCGTTTTTCGATGAAAATTTACTCTCTTCTCCTCGCTCTTTTTTTGCGGGCGCGTTGCCTTTTTTCTTTTTCGGAAAGCTTTTCTTCGAAAGGATTTCCAAAGCCTTACCCGCGGCTGACTGTTCGGCGTTCTTTTTGCTCGTCCCTTCGCCGGAAGCGATGTTATTTCCTCCGACAAACACGGCGGAAGTAAATTTAGGCGAGTGATCGGGACCTTCTTTTTTCAAAAGAACGTACTCTATCGCGCCGCCCTTAACGCTTTGAACGAACTCCTGCAATTTTGTTTTATTATCACATATATTTTTTAACGGAGTTTTAACGGAAAGAAGATTGTCGTAAATAAATTTTTTGGCTCTTTCCTCTCCTCCGTCGAGATAAATCCCGGCGACTACGGCTTCGAACAAATCGGCACACATATTGAGCTTCGGTTTTCTGTTCTTTTCGCCCTCTCCGACGAGGAGAAACTCGTCAAGCCCCATTCTCCTGACAGCCTCGCCTATCGGCTCGGTGGAAACGAGCTCCGCCCGTCTTTTCGTCATATCTCCCTCGTCACCGCTGTGAGCTTTGAAAAGATATTCCGCAACGGTAAAGTTCAGTATCGAATCTCCTAAAAACTCGAGATTTTCGTTGCTTTCCTCACCGTGCTCGTTCGAGTAAGACGTATGCGTGAAGCAAGTTCTCAAAAGAAGCTTGTCCTTAAACGAATAGCCTATTTTTTCCTCGCAATCGTGCGTATAAAAAATCATAGAATGTCCGCCTTAACGAGACTGTCAAAATCGACGTTTTCGAGCGTCTTTTTAATTTTACCCACAACGTCGCCTTCAACCGCTTCTTTAGCCTGAAGAACGGTGCTTTTAATCGTCTGTTCGGTAGCCGCGCCGTGAGCTGTTACCACAATGCCCTCTACGCCGAGGAACATCGCGCCGCCGTTGGCGTTGTAATCCATTTTCTTTTTAAGGTTTTTAAACACGCCTTTCATAAAAAGCGCGCCTATTTTCGCTTTAAACGAACTCATAACGCCCTGCTTTATGAGTTTCATCATCGAAACGGACATTCCCTCGAGACTCTTAAGGCAGATATTTCCGCTGAAACCGTCGCAAACGACAACGTCGTAATTTCCCGAAAGCACGTCGCGCGCCTCCATATTTCCTACGAAATTAAGCTCGTCGATTTGTTTCAGCATCGCAAAAGTTTCCTGAGTAAGCGGCGTACCTTTATGGTCTTCCGTGCCGTTCGCGAGAAGCGCGACTCTCGGATTTTCCACACCATACATGACTTTCATATAATTTGAAGCCATAACAGCGAAATGAACGAGGTTTATAGGCTTACATTCGGCGTTTGCTCCGCAGTCTATAAGCATTACGTTCCCGCCTTCTACCGTGGGAAGAACGGGTGCGAGAGCCGGTCTCGAAACACCCTTAATTCTGCCGACTTTAAGCGTTGCGCCCGTAAGCACCGCGCCCGTGCTGCCAGCCGAAATAAGCGCGCCCACGTCTTCGTTTTCCTTTAAAAGTTTAAAACCCTTTACAAGCGAAGAATCCGTCTTTTTTCTTATTGCCGTCGTCGGAACGTCGTCGTTCGTTATAACTTCAGAACAATCCTCGATTTCTATTCTGCTTCTGAGATTTTCAGGGCAGTACTCGTCGAGAATTTTATTTATTTCGTCCGCCTTGCCGGTGAAAATTATAGAGAAACCGTCGGTTTCTTTCAACCCGTCCACCCCGCCGCGAACTATCGCGAGAGGCGCGTTGTCGCCGCCGAAAGCGTCAATAACGATTTTCATATTTCACCTCTTATCAATAGTCGAGATTAGAAACCGTTCTCGGGAAAGGAATTACGTCTCTGATATTCGAAATACCCGTAAGGTACATAATCATTCTTTCGAAACCGAGTCCGAAACCGGAGTGCGTCACGCTGCCGTACTTGCGAAGGTCAAGATACCAGCTGTAGTCTTCCTTCTTCATATGAAGCTCGTCCATTCTCTTTTCAAGAAGTTCGAGGTTTTCCTCTCTCTGGCTTCCGCCTATGAGTTCGCCTATGCCCGGAACGAGAAGATCCGCCGCGGCAACCGTTTTTCCGTCCGGATTAAGCTTCATATAGAAAGCTTTGATTTCCTTCGGGTAATCGGTAAGGAAGACCGGCTTTTTGAATACCTGCTCGGTAAGATAACGTTCGTGCTCGCTCTGCAAGTCGCATCCCCAACTAACCGGGAATTCGAACTTATCCTTGATAGGCTCGAGGATTTTTATCGCTTCCGTATAGGTAAGGCGAACGAATTCGTTCTCGCGCACGTTGTTAAGTCTGTCTAAAAGCCCCTTATCGACGAAATTGTTAAGGAATTCAAGTTCTTCCTTACAATGCTCCATAACGTAGTTTATTACGTATTTTACCATAGCTTCCGCTACGTCCATATCGTCGTTAAGGTCGGCAAACGCCATTTCCGGCTCTATCATCCAGAATTCCGCGGCATGCCTCGGAGTATTCGAACGCTCCGCCCTGAATGTGGGACCGAAAGTATAAACGTTGCCGAACGCCATAGCGTACGTTTCAACGTTGAGCTGACCTGAAACGGTAAGACTCGCGGGTTTTTCGAAGAAATCCTTTTTGTAATCGACCTTGCCGGACGAAGCTACCTTCTGCAGGTCGAGCGTAGTTACCTGAAACATCGCACCCGCGCCCTCGCAGTCGCTGCCGGTTATAAGCGGCGTATGAACGTATACGAAACCGCGTTCGTTAAAAAAGCTGTGTATTGCGAAAGCCGCCTCGCTCCTGATTCTGAAAACCGCGCTGAACGTGTTCGTTCTCGGACGGAGATAAGCTATCTCTCGAAGATATTCGAGAGAATGCCTTTTCTTCTGAAGCGGATAATCGGGTGTAGACGAGCCTTCCACCGTAATCTTCTCGGCTTTTATTTCGAAAGGTTGCTTCATCTCGGGCGTAGCTATTACCTTTCCGGTAACTATAAGCGATGCGCCGACGTTCTGCTTTGCGATTTCGTCGTATTCCGCTAAGTTAGCTCTTTCGAAAACCACTTGACAGCTTTTGAAAAAGCTACCGTCGTTCAGCTCGATAAAACCGAACGCTTTGGAATCTCTGAGTGTTCTTACCCAGCCGCAAACGGTGACCGTTTTGCCGTTAAACCCGTCGATGTCTTTGAAAATCTCTTTTATCTGAGTTCTTTTCATGAGTATTGCTCCCGTTGTCATTAAGAATCTTTTATATTATAACATAATTGACGCTCGCGGCAAAACGTTTTTTAAAAGAATTTAAGAATATTTTAAGATAATTTGACTTTTTTTTCGAGCATAGCGTAATGTTTTTTCGTCGCAAGTCCCCCTCTTATATGCCTTTCTTTAAGATTTTTATCGAGAACGCTTCTGACTTTTTTAAACAGATCCGCGTCTATACGTTCGAGTTTTTCGGTTACGTCTTTATGAACCGTGGATTTGCCTATTCCGACGAAGGCGGCGGTTTCCCTTACCGTGGCGTTGTTTTCGATAATATATTCGGCTTCTTTTACAATTCTCCCTACAGACATAATTCGCTCCTTACCCGTCCCGGCGACGTTACGCCGATCTAACGGTTTTAAACGTGCAGTATATATGCCTATGAAATTGAATATCTTTTTATGAGAAAAAGCAAGAAAAAACAAAATTTTGTCGAAAACGGTTTTCTCCTTTCGTAAAGCGCAGTCTTATTGTATTCCAAATACGCGGGTAGCGACTTTAAAGTTGACGGCGAAGAATTTACGATTATCAAACAAAGCGACTAAAAACCTATCGCAAATCATATGATTTTACCCTTTTCAATCTTCCCAATCGAAGAATATTGAGAGCGACACCCGCCGTAAACGACTGCATCGCCGTATAAGAATAAACCATAAGCGCGAACACGCATTTCAGCTCGCCGTACTTGTCGAAAGAAACTATCCTGGAAAACAACGTGAACCCGACTGCGCAAACAACCCACAAAGCGGAAGAAAACAAGCTTCCCGAAAAAACCTCTTTAAACGAAAGCCGGTACGGACATACGACGAGATTCAATAACGCCGCAACTGAAAACAAAACGACGAATAACATCGAAAAAGCAAGAACTTTGCCGAAAAATTTATTTACGAACGAAGAAACGAACACAAAAACGGAAGACGAAACGGCAAACAATATTACGGTAAAAACGAGAAACACAAAAGACGTTATTCTGCCAATGATTTTAGAGTTTTGTCTTTCGCATTTATACAAAATTTCCCCGCATTTCCCGAACCTGTAAAACAAGTTTACCGACGAGTAAATCGACGTAAAAACGAGAAAAATTCCGCCGCTTTTCACTATTTCGTCAGTCAAAGAAACAAGCCCGGCAAACGACTCGCTTACACCCGAAACAGCTGTGGGAGAATTCTCTATCATATCAGACACACGCTTCCCGAAAACCCCGACAAAAATACACAAAAGCGGAATAATTCCCGTTAAAAAATAAAAGGCAAGACTTGCCGAAATCTCCCTCGACCTTATGCCTTGCCAGAACTTGTAGAAATTTTTAATTTTGCCTGTCGCGCTCGCCATAAAAACATTATGAGCAAAAAACAGCCGTTTACGCTACGAAACAGTCTTTTTTAAGCGAAACTTACATATCTATGCCTTTTAAAAGCTTTTCCTCTTCCAAACCGAGCTCCGACGGATTTACGACGGTGTTGTAATCTATAAAATATTTGCGTTTGGTCCTCGAAAAATAAACCACCTGATTTTCGCACGAGATAAACACGAACGAAGCGGGCACGGTAAAGAACAGCCCCGCGCCGAAAGTAAATATCGCCACCGATACGTTTACAAAGAAAATTACTCCGTTCGTAAACAGATACAGCCCGTAAACCATGCCGAAATCCTTCTTTTTCCCTTTAAACGCAAAACAATCGGCAAACGCTTTGAAAACCTTCTCTCCCGAGCAAACCGCGGGGAGAAAATCCGAAAACAACGCTTTCTTGACGGAAATCCCGAGCGCAACGATTATAATCGAAAAGGTAAGCGAAAAAATCGTAAGATACGCGACCGTGTACTTAAAGAAGAAGAACGTGAGAGCAAACACAAACGCGTTCCACACAAAGCTGACAACGGAATAAACGAGCTGATACAAAAAAGCCTTGCCGAAGTTCTCGAGTATCGATTTTAAATATCCGTCGCTTTTAAGCGAAGTGGAATAGGTATAAACGGATTTTCCCGAAGCGTATTCCGCAAGCCCGAAAAACATCGAAGCGAGAATAATCAGAATACCCGTAACCGCACTGACCGAATAAATCTCTCCGAGTTTTCCGGAAAGCATGGCTACGAAACCGTCCCAAATAGGGAACAGCTCTTCGCTCGCGCTTTTAAACTCGCCCGCGCCCGTAAAGAACGCCCCTACGACCTTTTTCAAAGCCTCGAAAAGAGCTTCCGTTTCGGTCTGAGCGAAAATATTACCGATAAACGGCGTAATAAAAAGATACGCAACCGTTGCAAAAACGATAAACGTAACGCCCCTGAAAAGCAAATCTCTTAGTATTGTTTTCGTCGATGCGGAAAACAGCCTGAATGAATTTTTAAATCTCATAAAATCACCGATAGACAAAGAATTTTTTACTCTTCATCCATTCCTTTTGACAATCTGATTTTTTTAATCTGTCGTTCGAATCCGACGTCTTTCGGCGCATAGTATTTCCTATCTTTAAGACCGTCCGGAAGATACTGTTGCTTTACGTAACCGCCGTAAGAATGCGGATATTTATAAAGCAGACTTTGCTTTTTCGTATTCTCGTCGCCGTAAGAATTGTCTTTCAGATACGGCGGAATATCGTCGTCGCGATAATTCTCCGCGTCCGCTCTCGCCCCCTCGAGCGCAGTGATAACGGTATCGCTTTTCGGGGCCTCGCAAACGTAAATAATCGCCTCGGAAAGGGGTATCAAAGCCTCGGGCACGCCGATTTTTTCGAGCGCGTACATCGCGTTTACAGCAATCGTAAGCGCGTTCGGATCGGCAAGCCCTACGTCTTCCGCCGAATGAACGACAAGCCTTCTCGCAACGAGCATCGGATCGCAACCGCCGGAAATAAGCCTGTTTGCATAATACAGAGCGGCATTGGAGTCGCTTCCCCTCAGACTTTTGCAGAAAGCCGAAAGAATATCGTAATACAAATCGGTATTGTACGAAAGAGCTTTCTTTTGTATCGACTGTTCGGCGTCCGAAAGTTTTACGTGAATTTTACCGTTTTCGTCCTTATCCGAAGTTAAAACGGCGAGTTCGAGGGCGTTATACGCCGAACGTAAGTCCCCTCCGCATACGAAAGCGATGTGAGAAAGCGCGTCGTCGTCCGCAACGGCGTTAAATTTTTTAAGTCCCCTCTTTTCGTCGTTTAAAGCTTTTACAAGCGCGGATTTAATAAGAGAAGCGTCAAGTCTTTTAAACTCGAAAACCCTGCAACGACTGACAAGCGCGGGCGTCATGGACGAATAAGGATTTTCCGTCGTCGAGCCGATAAAAATAATTTTTCCCTGCTCTATTGCGGGCAAAAGCGAATCCGACTGAGTTTTATTGAAGCGATGGCATTCGTCAAGCAACAAATAAGTCTTTTTACCATAAAGCTTACGGGCGGTATCAGCCTCTTCCGCCACTTTTTTTACGTCCGCAACTCCGCTGTTTACCGCATTGAGCTTAACAAAGTTTCCGCTCGTGGAATTAGCTATAATGTTCGCGAGCGTAGTTTTACCGCAGCCGGGCGGGCCCCAAAAGATACAGCTTCCCAATCTGTCGGTCGAAACGGCTCTGAAAAGAAGACTGCTTTTATCGGCTATATGCCCTTGCCCCAGGAATTCTCTGAGGCTGTTCGGGCGCATTCTTTCCGAAAGAGGCGCGTTTATGTCCTCTCCGTTAATCATATCGAGTAAATCCATATTTTGAATTTTAACATAACGGATAAAAAAAATCAATAAAATAATACAAGGATTCCGTTCTTCATTACCAATCCCCGACAAAACCATTTTGGGAATATCACGCAAAAAAAGCTTATGAAAGAAAAGAAAACGCCTTTTATTAAAATATTTGCCTCGGTTATAACGATTTTCGCCTGCATATGCATAACGGTCTTCCCCGAAAGGTATATTCCGTCCGCAAAAAAAGGAATACTGCTATGGGCAAACAACGTTCTGCCCGTATTGTTTCCGTTTTTCTTTTGCACTGCGCTACTTACGAAAATCGGCGCGCTCGACGACTTCGGGCAAATGTGCGATAAACCGACAAAGAAATTATTCAGGTGCGGCGGAGAAACCGCGTACGTTTTTCTGATGAGTATAATCTCGGGCTACCCCGTAGGAGCAAAACTGATAAGCGAATTATACGCCGAGAAAAGAATCGATAAATACGAAGCAACACGCGCATCCTGCCTTTGTTCCACGTCCGGACCGTTGTTCGTCATAGGAACGGTCGGAACGTGTATGTTCGGGAACAAAAGCGCAGGATACATACTGTTCGCCACACATATCTTTTCCGCTTTGATATGCGGAAAAATCTTTTGTTTTTACGGCGATTTTAACAAATCTTATGTCAGTCGTAAAAAACAACGGGAACAAAAAAACGTACTGTACGAGTGCGTATATTCTTCGATTATTTCCATTCTTGTAGTAGGCGGTTTTATATGTGTTTTTTATGTACTCTCGGATATACTGTGCGACTTCAAAATCACGTATCCGTTAGAATTCGTCATCGGAAAAATCATCGGTAACATCAACGCGCAAGGACTTATAAAAGGCTTAATAGAATGCACTAACGGTTGCAGCGTCTTATCGAAATCCCCTTCGGCTCTTTCTGTTTCCCTTGCGTGCGGGCTAATATCTTTCGGCGGATTGTCCGTATTGTTTCAGTCAATCGTCTTTTTAAAAAAAGCAAAAGTCAACGTCGGCATTTTTATTCTTTCAAAGATAATTCAATTTATCGTTTCAATGTTACTTTGCTTTATTGTTGTAAGCATTATAAATGTATTTTAAAGCGTTTTTTTGAACAAACTGAGAAATGTCATCGCATTTCGCGAGCTTTTCTCTGACTAAAGACGAAGAAATCGAGCTGTCTGTATAAACGTATTCATAAACGATTTCGGGATAAAGTCCCCTGTTATACTCCTCCATTTTCTTCTCGTATTCTTTGTCGGCGTCGTCGCGAATACCTCGAACGTTCACCGCGATCTTATTCTCTTTCATAAAATCGACAAGCATGCCGTTCCAGCTCGAAATTATCGTTTTATCGTATTTTTCAAGCGATTTCCGCACGATTTCAACTCTTTCTTCTTCATTGAAAACAGGCTTTTTTAAATTGTTTTCCATAATGACTACGTAAACTTCGTCGTATTTTTTTATAACAGCTTTCACAACCTCTTCGTGCCCTAAGGTAAACGGATCGAACGTGCCCGCAAAAAGACATTTTTTTGTTTTTCTTATAAACGACACGACCGCTTTCCCGTATTTTCTCACGTCGTAAACGGAAAATCCGTCAAAAGCACAGTCAACAGAAACATCTCGTTCAAGCACAATAATACCGCCTTCAGTCAACAAATCAAGTTCAGCAATAGTTTTTACGGCAGTAACGGAAACGTCGCTTGCGTACGGCGGATCTATAAATATTACGTCAAACTTCCTATCAGTTTTTTTTAAAAAAGAAACGGCATCCGAAAGATATACGTTCGCGCTTTCCTTTACTTTATCAAGATTTTTTTTCGTCAGCCTCACGCTATCCGAAGAATTATCGACGAACACGACTTCCCTCGCTCCTCTCGATAAAGCCTCTATCCCGAGATTCCCCGTGCCGCAAAACAAATCAAGGCAAGCGCTTCCCGGCAGCATATTCGCAATTATATTAAATACGGACTCCTTCGTTCTGTCCGCGGTAGGTCTTATGTTAGAAGCGGTAAATTCGCTCAGTACGGCGCCCCTGTGCTTCCCTGCGATAACTCTCATTTTTTAATCCTCGTATATTATTCTCGACCGTTTCGTAAGCGAACAAAGCACCTCGTACGAAATGGTTCGTTCTTTATCCGAAACAATATCAGCATTTTCAAAAACGCATATATAATCTGCATTTTTATCGTTTTTTACGGCACACATATCCATACATTTGTTATTTATCGTGTCTATTTCTCTTCGCCTTAACCCGTCCGCATAGCCTGCTCGAACAATCGCGATTTTACACTCGCCGGCAAGCTTGTAGTTACCGTATAATATCCCCTCGCCTTTATCGAGTGAACGCTCTTTTATTACTTTTCCGTATATCTTCAATATAGGCTGCACAGGCGCGACGTCCGATTTAAACGGTTTATATCCGTACATCAAAAGTCCGGGGCGAACCATATCGAGAGAATATCTCGACGAGTTCAAAATACCGCCGCTTGCGGCAATATGAAATATACAACTCGGAAAAAACTTCTTTACTCTCTCCCTTGCAATCATAAATTCCGCGAATTGTTTTTCCGTGCGGCTTATACATTCGGGATCGGCAAAATGAGAATAACAGCCTGTAACGCAAACGTTCTTAAGCCTCGATATTATGCCGCAAATTTTTTCGGCATCTTCCACTCGAAATCCGAGCCTGTGCATGCCTGTATCGACTTTCAGATGTACTTTTGCCGAAAGCGAATTCTTTTTGCAAACGTCGTTAATTTTTATTGCGTCGGTAATGCAATCGACGGTCAGCGTTAAATCGTATAAAACCGCTCGCTCTATGCTTTCGTAATCGACGGGTATCAATACCAAAATAGGTTTTTCTATGCCCGAAAGTCTTAATTCAACCCCTTCTTCGACAAGCGCAACCGCGAAATAATCGACATAAGGCTCCGCTATCGAAGCAATACCGACCGCGCCGTGACCGTACGCGTCGGCTTTTACAACCGCGCATATTTTATCGCATCGAGCGACGTTTTTGATTATTTCTATATTGTTAAGCAGCTTTCGCGAATTAACTACGGCTATATTATACAGAGAAATAAAAACCACCCCCCGAATATAATATGCCAAAAACGCGCCGGCGGATACCGAAAAAAGCCCCGTCAAAAAAGAAGAAATGACTCTTTTTGAAATTATTCTTTCGACTTCGCGTCGAGTATCATGTCGCAGATTTCTCCTGCAAAATCTTCTTCGTGGCTCACAAGGATAACCGCGCCGTCGTATTTTTTCAAAGCTTCTTTAAGTTTTTCCTTTGCCCGAACGTCGAGATGATTTGTCGGTTCGTCGAGAATAAGCATATTAGACGACGAATTATTGACGCACGCAAGCTTTATTCTTACTTGCTCCCCGCCGGACAAACTCGAAATAGGTCGGGTTGCAAGTTCTCCTTTCAGTCCCACTTTAGCAAGCTCGGAACGAACTTCTTTAAAATTCAACCTCGGAAATCTTTCCTGAAAATATTTAGACGCGGAATCTTCCGGATTCGGAAACTGCAATTCCTGCTCCACATAGCAAATTCTCGTCGCAATATGAAAGGAAAAACTGCCCGACAAAGCGGGAATTTTCCGCATAAGCGTCTTTAGAAGCGTGGATTTACCCACACCGTTCGTGCCTCTTACCCAAAGTTTGTTTTTAGAAGACATATGGAAAGATATAGGCGGCAAAAGCGATTTTTCGTATCCGATTTCAAGGTTTTTAACCACAAGAAAATCTTTTGAATTGAGATCGTCGTAAGGAAAGGAAAAATCCGCGTCGAGAACGGAAACGGGCTTTTGCATAACCACCATTTTTTCGAGCATTTTCTTTCTCGCGTTCGCCATACCCGCGGTAGCCGCCCTCGTTTTGTTCCGGTCAATAAAGTCCTGCATCTTCTTGATTTCGGCTTGTTGACGAGCATAGTCTTCCTCGTACTGCTTCGAAATCATCTCTCTCTGAAGCAAAAACTTATCGTAATTCCCGGTGAATTTACGAATATTTCCGTTTTCTATATTGACAATATACTGTGAAACGTTATTCAGGAATTTAACGTCGTGAGAAATAACGAGAAACGTCTTTTTGAAGGAATTCAGATATTTCGTAAGCCAATCTATGTGCTCGATATCGAGAAAGTTCGTCGGCTCGTCGAGAAGCATTATATCGAGATCCTGCAAAAGAAGCTTTGAAAGCATAAGTTTCGCCCTTTGCCCGCCGCTTAAGGTAGATATAAGCTTATCGTAACCGATTGCGCCGACGCCTAAACCGTTCGCTACTTTTTTAATCTGCGAATCTATATCGTAAAAATGCTTTTCCGTAAGCTCGTCCTGAATTCTCGAACTCTTGTTTATCAACTTATCAAGTTCGTCCGCATCCGAAACCTCGCCCATTTTCGCATATATATCCTCAAGTTTTTCGTTTAGTTCGAACAAATACGAAAATGCGTCCTGAAGGTATTCCATTACCGTGAGCGAACCGTCGAGAGTAGCGTATTGATCGAGATAACCGCGGCGAATTCCGCTGAGCCAGTTCACCTCTCCTTCGTCCCACGATAAATTACCGGCTATGATATTGATAAACGTACTTTTTCCCGCGCCGTTCAAGCCCACAACGCCGATATGCTCGCCGTTGTTTACCGTTAAATTCGCGGAATTGAATATATATCTTTCGTCGTAAAATTGCGTTAAATTCTTAATTTCAAGCACACTCATGGTATTTTCCGTAAAAGTTTTATATTTTCTTATAAGATTATACCATTTTTTTATAAAAATTCAAAATTTTATTGCGCAGTAATTGAAAAAACAATATAAAAATGATACAATAGAAAAAAGCAATTCAAGGATTTGATAAAAAATGGAAAAATTTAAGTTCAAATACGCAACTTATCACTATATTTTGTTAGTAGCAGGGTTACTGCTTTCGGTCGGTTGCATCGTTTACAACGTAGTAAATCTGTTGACCGCAATCAACAAAGATTTAATCACGGCTTATAAAATCATTACGTTTTCGGTAGTCGTTATCGTTTCGGTAGCCGCTATAGTCATTTTCGTATCGATGTTGATTTCGTCCTGCTACGTATTGGACGACAAAGGCGTTTCGATAAAATTCGGCGTAATAAAAACGTTTATAGAATACAAGAAAATCAAACAAGTCGTCCTATTTGCTTCAAACAATAAACTTACGATATTTTTATCGGACGAAACGTTTGACAATATAGTAATCGACAGAAACGAATATCAGGCGTTTGTAAAGGCTCTTTTAGACAAAAATTCCAAAATCGTATATCTCGACAATTACGAGGACGAAACGGAAAAAGAATAAACGACCTTTTCAGATTTTTAAAGAAGCTCGGAAGAAACTATTTCTCCCGAGCTTTTATTTTTTCAATTATAGACTTTTTATGTAAGTGCAGCGTTTTTTGATTTCGCTGTAATCGAAGTGGCTGAATTGAGCCCTTATATCCGAATTTGTAGTGAGCATCGGATTAGTTTCTATCTCTTTTATCCCCGATTCTAAAACGTTGTCAAAAATTCTGTCGATAATCATTATCGATACGCCGAGTTTCTGATAATCGGGGCGTACGCCTATAAGCGCGCATTCAAGCTCCTTAGGCTCTTTTATCGCTTTAAGCAAATCGAGCGATATGTGTCCTCTCGACTTGATAAGAGTTTCCGCAATGGAAGGAATAATTATACCGAATGCGACAAGCTCGTCTTTTTCGTTCAGTATCGCGCTGAAATAACGAGGATTTATTATCGTGGCGAATTGCGACATTACGTTTTTCTTCTCCTCGCCCTCTATATCCACGAAATTATCGAGTTTGCGATAACATTGGTTATATACTTCGAAAAACTCGTCTCTGTAAGTTTTTACGAATTTTTTAAAACTCATTTCGTCCATCGCTTCTCTGAGGTTAAATTTCTTGGAGAGCAACGAGGCGAGTTTATGTATTCTTTTGTCTTTTTTCTCGGTGCGTATCAAAAATTCCGACCATTCGGATTCTTTGAAGTACCCCGCGTTTAACAAATGTTTTTCATAGTAAGGGAAATTATAGTTCGTTGCATATGTAGCTCGTCTGTCAAATCCCCAGGTTAAAAGCCCCTCTCTGTCAGTGTCGTTAAAGCCCCACGGTCCGTGAACGGTAACCATTCCCTTTTCTCTGCCGAAGTTTTCAACGGCTTCGAGAAGTTTTGAAGAAACTTCTTCGTCGTCGATAAAATCAAAACGAGAAATTCTTATTCTGTTTTTGTTATAAATCTCGTTTGCTTTGTTATGTATAATTCCCGCAATTCTTCCGACGATTTTTCCGTCTTTATATGCGAGAAAGCATTTTATATCGCAATATTGAGCGTTAAAATTTTTTTTAGGGTTAGTCATATTAACCTCGTCGCCGTAAAGCGACGGAACGTAATACTTGCAATCGGAATATAATTCACATGGAAAATTTGCGAATTTTTTCATTTGCGAATGCGTAGTTACTTCGATAATTTCTACCATATTTACCTCACGTGCCTATGTTCCCGTGGTCCTGCCCGTTGTCTGTCGGCTTGACTGGCGTTTCGTCTTTAAGACTCATTATATAATTTCCGTAATCGACCTCGGAAAGTTTCTTTACTTTATTCTTCTTTTTTTTACTCACGGAAAAAACCTCCATAATTGTTTCTACAAAAGATTTTTCCCAAAAAAGAAGTATATATTCCCCTTTTGCAAGCTTTTTTAGCCGAGTTTGATAACCTGAACGTTTTTAAGAGCTTCTTCTATAAGCGGCTCGACGTCCAACTTGCTCTCCGCTTCTATTACTCGTTCCGGCTTTGGGCGAATGAGCGGATATTTCGGCAAGAACACCGTGCAGCAGTCCTCATAAGGCAAAATCGAAGTTTCGTATGTGCCGATTTTCCTCGAAATTTCTATTATTTCAAGCTTGTCAAACCCGATAAGCGGTCTTAAAACGGGCATTTTTACAACAGCGTTGGAAGTCGTTATGCTTTCGATAGTCTGGCTTGCCACTTGACCAAGACTTTCGCCCGTAATAAGCGCCTGAGAGCCGACTTTTTCGGAAATCCTTTCGGCTATCCTGAACATAAACCTACGCATAAGCGTAATCATCATCTCTTCAGGGCACTTTTCGTGTATAGCTTCCTGAATATGAGTAAACGGAACAACGTGCAGATCTATTTCGCCGGCGTACCCGGAGACGATTTTAGTAAGGTCTATAACCTTCTGTTTTGCAGCTTCCCCCGTATACGGAAAACTGTGGAAATGCACAGCTACGAGCTTCATACCTCTTTTAGCCATCATAAACGCGGCGACGGGGCTGTCTATACCGCCGGAAATCATTATAGTGCCTTTTCCGCTACTGCCGACGGGCATACCGCCTATGCCTTTTACCGTATCCGCAAACAGATAGGTGTTGCCGTCCTCCCTGAGGTCTATATTGCATATATGCTCGGGCGCGGTTACGTTAACCGTAAGCATAGGATTGCTCTCGAGAATATCTCCGCCTATATCGCGGCTTATTTCTATCGAATTTTTAGGATATTTTTTATCCGCTCTGTTCGTTTCTACTTTGAAAGTACCCTGTTTGTCTTTCATTATAAACTTAGCGCAGTCGGAAATTTCCTTTTCGTCCGTTTTAACCTCGTATCCGAGAGAAAGAGAATGAATTCCTGCGACTTTGCCGAGTTTATCCTTAATCGAAGGATAGTCAGCCTCTTTGAAGTTCTTTACGAGATACCTGCTCTGAGCGCGTTCTATCGTGCATTCCGTATCGGATAAAGACTTTCTTATATTCTTTTCGAGAAGACTTTCGAAATAGTTTCTGTTTTTTCCTTTAAGGTGTATTTCGCAGTAGCGAATTATAATTATTCTTTCCATATTATTTCATTATTTTTCTAAGATTTTGCGTTGCCGAATTTATCGCTTCAGCCGCGGTCAAAACCTCTTTTTCCGTAGTGTCGGACGCAAAACTTATCCTGAGAACGCCCTCGAGAACGCCGGAAGAATACCCGCATTCTTTCAACACTCTGCTGTAGTGATTCCTCGAAGAGCAAGCGGAACCGGTACCGACGATAATGTCCTTTTCTTCGAGAATATGTTGCAATACCTCTCCCTTTAACCCGTCAGCCGAAAGAGAAACAATGTACGGAGAAGCGTTTTCGCCCGAAATCACGGTTACGCCGTCGAGCTTACTTAAAAACGTTTTTTTCAAGCCCTTGACTTTTTCGAAATTTCCGACAACGTCCGAATACTTTAGCTCTGCCGCTTTATAGAAACACGCTATACCGAAAACGTTTTCCGTTCCGCTGCGCATTCCGTTTTCCTGACCTCCTCCGTAAATCAACGGATGAAGACATATTTTCTTCTTTTTAATGAGCGCGCCGGTTCCCTTCATTCCGCCGATTTTATGCGCGCTTATCGAGTAATAATCGATATTATCACCGATTGTAAACGGAATTTTGCCGTAAGCCTGTACTCCGTCCGAATGAAAAATCGTCTTAGGGGCTTTTTTCTTTACCAGAGCGGCAATCGCGTTTACGTCGTTTATCGCGCCCGTTTCGTTATTGACGTGAACTACCGAAACAAACGAAGTTTTATCGTCCACGAGCGAAAGTAAATGTTCGACGTTTACGCTTCCGTCTTTATTGAGAGCTGCGAACCTCGTTTCGACTTCCCTCTGCTTAAGCGCAAGAAACGGCTCGTAAACGGCGGCATGCTCGCCCGATGTAGTTACCGCGTTTCCTCTTTTTGCGGAGGAAAATATAGCAGTGTTATCGGCTTCCGATCCGCAGGAAACGAAAACGCATTCATACCCCGAGGGAGCAATGGTTTTCGTTATATAATCGGCGGCTTCGGTCAAAAAACTCTTAAGTTTTATTCCCTGCTTGTAAAGCGCCGAAGGATTAAAATAATCTTCCGTGTACTTTAAAGCGAATTTTACGGCTTCGTCGTTCGGTTTCGTTGTAGCCGCATTGTCGAGATATATCATCAAAACTCCTTTTCAAGCACTTGTTTGCCCGAAAAATGAAGAATATAACTTAAAAACTTCTCCGAACACTCGAGAATTATCAGATATTTGACGCCGTCGACGGTCGCGCCTATATAATACTTGGGCTTATCCGCCACAAACTTGTTGCTCGGCGCGAAAATCGTTTTTACGCCGGGGGCGTTTCTGAACTTTTCGTAAGTTTCGCTCTCGTATCTGCCGACGCCGTACACGTCCTTGCAGTCGAAAATAATCATTTTCTTACGTTTTTTAGTGTTGATTACCTGAATTATTCTTACGTCGCCCGTCACGAAAATGTAATCGTAGCAGTTGTAAAACTTCTTTTTAATAAAGAAGAAAAACAATCCCGAAAGGAAAAACGAAACCATTATCATGGTCGGGAAAAGCCACCAGAAATCGCCTTCCATCGGCGTAATCGTGAACATAAACACGCCTATGCCGAATACAATGAACGAAAGCACCATCAACACCTTGTCGATAATGTAAAAAACCTTTTGTCTTTTATAGTCGTACGGAAACGCAGTTTCCTCGTATAATATTTCTTTCATTTTAACCCTTTCGCTTTTTACGTTGCGATTATTAAACCGCAGCCGAAAAAGCGGCATTATTATTTGATTATAACATATCGGGATTTATTTTTCAAGCAAAATACGGCTTCGGACGTGTTTTTGCCTTATGAATTCTACTTAAATTTTACGATTGTAACGCCTTTTTCCCCTTCTCCGTAAACGCCGTAACGATATTCCTTTACGAAAGGCTGCTTTTTAAGGTAATCCTGTATAGCCTTTCCAAGAATATGCAAGCCTTTTCCGTGAACGATTCTGCACTCTTCAACGTTGTTTACCACGCAGGAATCGAGGAATTGCTCTACGTTTATAAGCGCTTCGTCAACGTTCTGACCTATTACGTTTATTTCGGTTTTCACCTCGTTAAAAGCTCCCGCCGACCTCTTTACGCTGACCGACGACGACTTTTTAAGAGAACTCTTCGTCTTTTGCTCGGTCTTTTTCACGGTAAACAATTTATCCGCTTTGACGTTAAGCCTTACTGAACCGGACATAACTTCGACTTCCCCTTTCCTTGGTGAAACGCGGCAGACCGTTCCGACGGACGACAGCGACGATACGTATACCTCGTCGCCCTCTTTGAGAGAAGACAAATCGACGGGTTTCATCGGAAGGTCGGAATAATCTTCCTCTCCGAGGTTATATTTAGAATCCGCGATTTTGTTCTTTAAAGTCCTTGCTACGATTAAATCTCCGCTCGATAAATCCTGCTTTTTTAAAAGCTGTTTTATCTCGTCTATAAGCTCGTCAGCATACTCTTCCCGCTCGTTCACAAGCTGTCGTGCTTCGCTTTTCGCGCCGGCTATAAAACGCTGTTTATCTTGTTCGAGTTTAGCTCTTTCCGTCTTTACGGCTTCGCTTTCGCGAATAGCCTCTTCTGTAAGACGGGAATATTCGGCTTTATATTTTTCCGCTTCCTGACGAGATTTTTCAGCTTCTCTTAAAACGTTTTCGAATGAGATTTTGTTTTCGGTAAGAAGCGAGTAAGCGTGATCTATGATTTCTCCGGAAAGTCCTAAACGCTTGGAAATTTCTATCGCGTTGGAGCTTCCGGGCACGCCGATGTTCAGTTTGTAAAGCGGGGCGAAAGTTTCGCTGTCGAAATCCATCGAAGCGTTTTCTATCCCGTCGCGAGCGTAGGCATACTCTTTAAGACGAGAGTAATGCGTGGTGATTATCCCTCGGGAAGAGAGATTTAAAAGCGTTTCGATGACGGCCTGAGCAAGCGCGCTCCCCTCGTCCGGATCGGTGCCCGCGCCGATTTCGTCAATTAAAACAAGCGAACGCTCGTCTGCGTTTTCCGTTATGTTTATTATGTTTTTGATATGCGACGAAAATGTTGAAAGACTTTGCTCTATGCTTTGTTCGTCGCCTATGTCGGCAAAAATTTTATCGAAAAACGAGAGCGAAGTTCCGTCTTTTGCAGGAACGAAAAGTCCGCTCATAGCCATAAGCGTAAACAAACCGACAAGTTTTAAAGTAACGGTTTTGCCGCCCGTATTCGGTCCCGTTATAAGCAAAAACCTGTTATCTTTACCGAAACGAACGTCAAGAGGAACAACTTTATCCGCGTCGATAAGCGGGTGCCTTCCCCTAACGATGTTTATAAAGCCGTTTTCGTTGAACCCCGGGCGCAAAGAGCGGGTTTTATATGCGTATTCGGCTTTTGCGAAAGCGATATCGAGAGAAGCCAGAAGGTCTATATTCAGAGCGAGCGCGTCTGCCATGGAACCGACCTGACGAGACAAATCGTACAAAATCTTTTCGACTTCGGCGTTTTCCTCCGCTATAGCGGTTCTTAAATCGTTGTTCAGATCCAAAACGGCTTCGGGTTCGATAAAAACCGTCGCGCCCGTGGACGACTGATCGTGAACAAGACCTTTTATCTGGCTTCTGTACTCGTTTTTTACGGGGATAACGTATCTGTCTCCGCGCATCGTTATGATATTTTCCTGAAGATATTTCATCTTGTTACCGCGGACGTAAGAAGCGAGTTTCTCCCTTATGGAATCATTGATTTTTTTAATTTTTCTGCGAATTTGATAGAGTGTTTCGGACGCGTTGTCGCTCACTTGGTCGTCCGAAACGATTTTCGAGGCAATATCGTTTTCGATATAATGCTCGGTAAAAATCTGCTCGGCAATTCTGCGAAGATAAACGATTTTTTCATCGTCAATCACCGTAATCGCTCCCTTTGAAAGACGCGAGGAGCGGAGAAGCCTCATTACTCTTAAAAGCTCGGAGCAAGAAAGAGTCGCGCCTTTTTTTGCTCTGTCGAGCTCGTCTGTTATTTCGTCGAAAAAATCCACCCCGGAAACGGCGTATTTATAGAGTAACGCGTCTGCTTCCGCCGTTGTATCGAGAGAAATTTCGGCAGATAAAAAATCATTTTCCGGAACGGAATTTTTGATTTTTTCCTTAGAAACGCCGAGCACCGCGTATTCGCTTACCGAACGCATTACTTTATCGTACTCGAGCGTCAAAAGAACTTTTTCGGATATATTCATAATTAACACCTGTTTTATCCGGACGAAACGAAAAAGGTTCGCCCTGCTTTATAAAAAACTTGCTTTTATTTTTTTCGGGAAATATTATTTCACGCCTTTAGGAAGATTGCCCGAAGTATACCTGCCCTCTCCGTAAACGGCTTTTCGCTCAGAAAGAGTTTCGGCGCGAAGTACGCTCTGAATTTCCTCGTCGGCAGACGCAGTAAAATCGTAAAGCTCGCCGCCAGAACAAGGCGAAGAAACAAGTTTAAACGGATTATACACTTCGAAGCGACAAGAAGAAATTTTATATCTTCTGACTTTAAACTGTCTGCCCTGTTCATCCGTAAGAGTATACATATTCCCTCTGTTGCATTTTTCGCAGGTAAAAGAAAACGGACAGTATATCAAATCCATAACCTGAACGTCTCCGAGGGACAATCTGTACCCGTCCTTATTGGCAAAAGCGGAAATTTCCGCAACGGATAACTCTTTCGAATAACAATATCCGGCACATAACGGATTACTCTTTAAATACGAAACATCTACGTCGTTAAAAACGTTAAGCCCGGTGCCCGCTATAAACTTAATACCGAGTTTTTCGGCAAACTCAAGTCCGTAGTAACCTTCGATATACACTCCGTCAAACGACTTTGCGAGATTAGAAAAAATTTCCAAGTCGCGGGTATTTGCAAAAGGCGGAAGATAAAGATATTTTTCACCTTTCAAACTTTCGGCAAAAGAGAAAATTTTATTTGCGTCCGAATAGTCATAAGGCTTTACCACCACTTTTTCATCATCAAAAGCGACGCAGCAAGAATCGCTTATAATTACTATATTTTTGCGACAAATTACATTTGGTATAAAAGAGTTTGAAGACGTAAAATCTTTAACGAAAGACAACGAGACAAGCCCTCTTTCGGTAAGCAACTCGTTATGGGCGTATCCGAAAATTTCCGCGTAACATTTTCTTCTGAAAGCATTAAGAAGCGACTTCGGAACAAAAACGTTTTCTATCGAAGATATCTCTGTTTCAGGTGAAATCGGATAGTCACCGACTTTATCGAAACACGCCTTTATCTCCGATTCCGAAACGGGTTTACTCTCCGATTTATCGAAAATTTCGTCCGAAAACACCGTAAAACTTATGTTTTTAAAAGAAATATCGGCTTTTGCCCTCTCTCCGGCTTTAAAATAAAGAACCAACTTGACTTTTTCAATTCTTTTAAGCCCGCTTACGTAATCGGCAAGTTTTTGATCTTTCGTGATATATACGTCGCTGCCGACTTTAGCCTTCTTAAGACCTATCGACAAGACGTTGCCACTTTGGGAAATAAAACTTCCGCCGTCAATCTCAACGCCGTTATAAAGACACTTAAAGCCGTCTCCTTTTACAAATTCTTCATTTGTCTTTACCTTAGCCACTCCGTCGACAACCGAAAAAGCCTTACCAACAAAATCTCCGATATTTCCTTGAATTTTACTCGATATTATGTCACGCGATTTCGGCAAATAATACCCTTTTGTGAAGTGCCCGCGGTTAAATCCTCTCTTTAAAAGCGAAAATTCTTTTTCGTCAAAATTCCCGAGAATAGCCTTGGAATAAACGCTTACGGCTTCATAAACGTACTCGGGGCTTCTCATTCTTCCCTCTATTTTAAAACTCGAAACGCACGCTTCTTCAAGGCTTTTCACCTCGCTTGCAAGACATAAATCCGAAAGCGAAAGATTGTACCCCGAAAACGATTTAAACCCGTTGCCGGAGTAAGTATAATATTTTCGACACGGCTGTTTACAATATCCTCTGTTCCCGGACAAACCGCCGACAAACGAACTTAAATAGCAATGCCCCGAAAACGACGAACACAGCGCGCCGTGAACGAAACCTTCCGTTTCGATGATTGCGGCGATTTTTTTAATTTCTTCTTTACTCGTTTCCCGAGCGAGAATCACGCGGGAAAAGCCATATCTTTTTGCGAGTTCGGCTCCTAAAACGTTACACACGCCCGCTTGCGTGCTTAAATGCAGACATATGCCGGGAATTTTTTCCTTTAAAAACTTCCCTAAAAACATATCCTGAACGATAAACGCGTCTGCGCCGAGCTCGTAGGCTTTTAAAACCGTTTCAAAAAAATCTTTAAGTTCGCCGTTTTTTATAAGCGTGTTGACCGCAATATATATTTTTACGCCGAAAAAATGGGCTTTCTTTAAATAAAAGTCCAGATTTTCAAGCGAAAAATTTTCCGCGCTTCCTCGCGCCGAAAACTCTTTCAATCCCAAATAGATTGCGTTTGCACCCGCGTTTACGGCAGCGTTAAAACTTTGCTCGTTACCCGCGGGGGCTAAAATTTCAATTTGCATTATCTATACCGTATAAAAAAATTTTCGGGCGCGCACAAACGGCGCACCCGACTGCTTATCTTATTTCTACGCCTAATTTTTCCTTTAAATTCTTAAGAATCTTGCCCACGTACTTTTCTACGTCTTCAACGCTCAAAGTTCTGTCGAGACAGGTGAACTTAATTCTGTAAGCCATGCTCTTTTTACCCTCGGGAAGAATAATTCCCTCATAAACGTCGAACAACTCGACGCTTTCCATATTTTTTACGCCGGAATTTTTGATACAATCGATAATTTCCGCGTTAGTAGCCGTTTTATCAACGAGAAGCGCGAGGTCTCTTTCTACCGACGGGAACTTCGCTATCGGTTTAAACGAAATCTTTTCGTCTATATCTTCCGAGATCGTCGAAAAATCGAGTTCCGCAACGTAAATTCTCTTATCGATACCGAGTTTCTCGGCAAAAACGGGGCTTATTTCGCCCATAAAACCGATATTTTTTCCACCGAGAGAAATTTCTGCGGTTCTGCCCGGGTGCATATAAGCGATATTCGTCTTTTCAAAAACAGGTTCGCTCTTGCATTTAAGCGAAGACAAAAGCTTTTCGACAACGCCTTTTAGCGTGTAAAAACTCTCGAGCAAACCGTAGCACACAAGACAAATTTTCTTACGCTCTTCGGGAAGCTCCTTAAGCGGTAATTCTTTCGCGAGGTACACCGAAGCGTACTCGAAAAATCTGCCGTCGTAATTATTTTTATTTAAATTTTTAACGGCTACGTTGACGAGCGACGGTACGAGCGAAGTTCTCATCAGCGAGAAATCTTCACCGAGCGGATTCATAAGCTTAATAGCCTTGCTCTGGTCAAGCGAATATTGCTCGAAGTACTTATCCGAAACAAACGAGTACGTTATCGTTTCAAAGAAACCAGCGTCCACAAGGAGCTTTTTCATAGCTTCTTCCCGTCTTTGCGCGTCTGTTTTACCTCCGTCCGTTATTGACGAATTTTCAAACAACGTGCATTCGATGTGGTCGTAACCATACTCTCGGATTACTTCCTCGGCAAGATCAGGGAAACCTTCCACGTCCTCCCTGTAAAGCGGAACCGTTACTTTAAGATTTTTTCCTTTTACTTCCGTTTTGAAATCAAGTCTGTTTAAAATATTGACAGTTTCTTCCTTGGGAACGGTTATACCGAGTAATCCGTTGATTTTATCGAAAGTGGTTTCGATTGTTTTCGGCTGAAGCGACTCTACGTTTCTGTCGATTATACCCTCTGCTATTTTACCGCAGTTCAACTCGCAAACAAGATGTAGCGCGCGCTTTAAAGCGAGCATGGTCGTATAAGCGTCCACGCCTTTTTCAAACCTTGCAGACGAATCCGAACGCTGACCTAACGCGCGGGAAGTTTTTCTTACGTTGTCACGCTTGAATTTAGCGGCTTCGAAAACTATCTCTTTAGTGTCTTCTCTAATCTCGCTGTTAAGTCCGCCCATAATTCCCGCGAGAGCAACGGGTTTTTCACCGTCGCAAATAACGAGATTGTTTCCGTTAAGCGTGAATTCTTTTTCGTCGAGAGTTGTGATTTTTTCGTTTTCCTTTGCCCTTCTCACGTCGATTTCGCCGCCGGTAAGGAAATTGTAGTCGAAGGCGTGCATCGGCTGTCCCATTTCGAGCAAAACGTAGTTAGTTATATCTACGACGTTGTTTATGGAGTTCAAACCCATGGAAAAGAGTCTTCTTCTCAGCCATTCGGGAGATTTTTCGATTTTTATATCGCTTACGTATGCAGCCGCATATCTCGGGCAAAGGTCGGCGGCTTCAACAAAAACCTTTAATTTATCGTCAATTTTTACGGTTTTATCCACAGAATATTCAAACGAAGGCATTTTTAAAGATCTGTTTAAAACCGCAGATATTTCCCTTGCGAGTCCCAAAATCGACTGACAATCCGGGCGGTTCGCGGTTACCGAAATATCAAAAATATAATCCTCTATTCCGAGCACGTCTTTAACTTCCGCTCCGAGAGGATAGTCTTCTTTGAAAATCAGAATTCCGTTTACGGAAGCTCCCTCGTAGAAGGAGTCGTTTATACCGAGTTCTTCGCCCGAACAGAACATACCGTACGAAGGCTCGCCTCTGAGTTTGCCGTTTTTAATCGTTTCTCCGTTATCGAGCGTAGCTCCGTCAACGGCAACGGGTACAAGAGCGCCCTCGAAAACGTTCGTAGCCGCCGTAATTATCTGCAAATTGCCGTATTTACCCGCGTCGACCTGACAGATGGTCAACTTGTCCGCATTCGGGTGCTTTGCCAAAGACAAAATTCTGCAAAATACTATTTTATTTATGTTTTTGCCGCGGTGAATGATTTCTTCGACCTCGAAACCGCAGTAAAAAAGCTTGCTTTCAAGTTCCTTAACGGAAATATCCGTTAAATCGACGTATTCTTTTAACCAACTTAAAGGTAATTTCATTTCTCTGCCCTCACGTTAAAACTGTTTAAGGAATCTGATATCGTTATCGAAAAGATATCTTATATCCGGTATGCCGTATTTGAGCATGGCTATTCTTTCAAGCCCGAGCCCGAACGCAAAACCCGAATATACGTCCGGATCGACGCCGCAGTTTTCGAGAACGACTCTGTTTACCATGCCCGCGCCGAGAATTTCTATCCAGCCCGTGCCTTTACAGAGCGAGCAGCCTTTTCCTCCGCATTCCGAACAAGAAACGTCTATCTCCACGCTCGGTTCGGTAAACGGGAAATAACTCGGACGAAGTCTTGTTTTTACGTCGGGCGCAAAAACCTTTTTGCATACGGCTTCGAGAACGCCCTTCAAATCGCAAAGAGTAATGCCTTTATCGACCACAAGCCCCTCCATCTGATGGAACATAGGAGAGTGAGTTGCGTCGTAGTCCGAACGGTAAACCCTGCCCGGACTCAACACCTTAATAGGAGGCTTTTCCTTTTCCATGCAACGTATCTGCCCCGCCGAAGTCTGTGTGCGAAGAAGAATTCCTTCGTTGATATAGAACGTATCCTGCATATCGCGCGCCGGGTGATCGTCTGGAATATTCAGCTGTTTAAAATTGTAGTAATCAAGCTCTATTTCAGGTCCTTCAAACACCTTAAATCCAAGCCCGGAGAACGCCTCGATAAGTTCGTTACGAACGAGATTTACGGGGTGAAGTCCGCCTTGTTTCAGCTTTATTCCGGGAAGAGTTACATCGATTGTTTCTTTCTTGAGTCTCTCCTCCGTTTCCCCTGCTTTCAGTTGATTCTCCTTAGAACCGATGGCGTTTTCGATAGCTTCTCTCAAATCGTTTACAAGCTTGCCCACCATAGGTCTTTCGTCGCTCGGCACTTCCCTCATTCCCTTTAAAAGTGAGGTTATTTCGCCGCTTTTGCCGAGATATTTGATTCTGAGTTCGGCAAGATCTTTGGAAAGACGCGCTTCTTTTACGACCTCGAGCGCCTGTCTGCGGAGATCTGCAATTTTTTCCTTAATCATAATAAAAACTCCATAAAAAAATAAAAGACGTGCCTATAATTAGGACGCCTTAGTTTTGCGTGGTACCACCTAAATTCGCCTTGATAACAAGACCTTCTTTATCGTTATTACGGAACGACCGCCGCAGCCTACTAAACGTAAGTTTTTCGGTGCGAAGCTCCAAAGTGAATATCGAATGCCGACCGATTTCCGCCTTTCAGCCACGAGCAGAATCTCTTTTTCCGGTCTTATACACTCGCCTGTCTTTATCATTGCCTTTAAACAACGGTTTTATTTTAACCGAAAAAAAGCGGTTTGTCAATCGTTTATCCGAGAATACCGAAGAAATAGCGGGGACTGCCTTCTTTTAACGTTCGCTTCCCCTTAATTTTTGCTTTTTGTTGCCCGCGGTTCTACCGTTTTTCTGTAGTTTTACCGCATTCTCCTACGGAAGAAATTCCCATATAGACTTTGGGAACTTTCCCTATAATGACGTTTTCGTATAACAAAACGGAAACTTCCGCGAGCGAATGTCTTTTTCTTCCGACTGCAACAAGAGTAACATCCGGTATTAGATTAACGTAAACGGAATGCTTAACCTGATTTATCCCGGCACTCTCGAAAGACGAAATTATTTCGCATTTAGCCGATATTATTTTTATAAGTTTGAAATTAACCTTTTTTCCGAACCCCGAAAAAAGTTTTGTGCCGGTAAATACTCCGGCGGGAACGTTAATGCCGTCCGCCGCCTCTTTCTCAAGATATTCGCATACGTTTTCAACAAGCCGCGAAGTATACGAATTAACCGAAACGCCGTCCGTTATCACGCACTTTATATCGCCGTCGTCATTCGTTATAAAAGAGAAAAAATCCTGATACTCTCCGCTCAAAGCGGCTTCCTTTATACACTCGTAAGCAGCCGAAGTCAAAACTGCTTCCGCTGCGGCGTCGCCAGCATCCAAAACGGTATCCGAAACCCTTATATAGTATAACGACAACAAAATAACCGCTATCAAAAATCCGACCGAAAGCTTCAGTTTGCTTTTTATTTTCATATTTCATTATATGAAAACGACGGCTTTTATAGACTTTTCAATAAATCTCTCAATTCTTTTTGGATTTAGGTCTGAACGCGAGAGCAAAAACGTACCCGAAGACAATCGCCGCCGTTATACCTGCTGCCGCCGCCTTCACTCCTCCCGTAATCGCCCCGAAAAGATTTTCTCTTGCGCCCTTAATCGCCCCTTCCGCAAGAAGGTAACCGAATCCCGAAATAGGCACTGTGGCTCCGGCTCCCGCAAAATCAACGAGATAACCGTATAAACCTATCGCCTGCAGAAATACTCCCGCAAGCAAAAAATAAACGAGTATTTTTCCCGGGGTAACCTTTGTATAATTTATAAGCAACTGCGCAATCGTACATATGCTCCCGCCGACTATAAACGCTTTTATAAACATATAAATAATTTCGTATTCTTTTGCCATATTTTTTATGCCCTCTTTTAAGCGGCGCGGCTCGCGCTAAACGTTTTCTACAGATACCGCATGCGAAACGCAAGGTATCGTTTCACCCTGCTGAGTGGTAACAGTAGACATCAACGCGCCCGTAGCCACGAATAACACTTTGTTTATCTCACAAGTTTTCATTTTTCCGATTATATACGAATTAAACACTATCGCGCTGCAGCCCGCGCCGCTGCCGCCCTGGTATTCCTCTTCGTCTATATTATATATAAGTTCTCCGCAATCAACGTGATTTGCGGATATGTCTATACCCTTTTCTTCGAGCAGATGCTTTAAAAGCCTCGAGCCGAGCGCGCCTAAATCGCCAGTTACGATAAGGTCGTAATACTCCTGCTTTCTTTTTGCTTCCTTTAAATGACACTCTATAGTCGAAGCCGCAGCAGGAGCCATTGCCGCGCCGAGATTGTTTGCGTCGCTTATGCCGTAGTCGACCACTTTGCCGAAAGTAGCCGACGTCAACGCCTGACCGTGTTTCTCTCCCCCCGAAACAACCACCGCGCCCGCTCCGGTTACGGTCCATTGCGACTGCGGAGGTCTTATCGAACCGAATTCGAGAGGATAACGATATTGTCTTTCCGCCGTTGAAAAATGACTTGAAGTTGCGACTACCACGTTTTTCATATAACCGCCGTCCACGAGCGTTCCGCCGAGAGCAAGACCTTCCGACATAGTGGAACACGCGTTGTATATTCCTATATACGGAATATTGTAATCCCTTGCGGCAAAGCTTGCGGATACTATCTGATTCAACAAGTCGCCCGAAACGAGCGCGTCTATATCGCTCTTTTTTAGCGAGGCATTTTTTATGCTTTTTTCTATCGCGCGGGAAAGCATTTTGCACTCCGCCTTTTCGAAAGTCTTTTCTCCGAAATAATCGTCGCTAAGAATAAAGTCGAATTCTCTGCCGAGAGGTCCGCTTCCCTCTTTGTTGCCGCCGAGCGTATAAGTCGCTTTTATTATAGGTTTGTTATGAAAAAATACCGTATGTTTTCCCATTAAAACAACCCCGCTATATAATATATAAGTCCGACGGCAACGGACGAAGCTATGCCGAATACGAGTATCGGCCCCGCTATTACGAACATTTTTGCAGCCAACCCGTAAACAAATCCTTCCGAACGGAATTCCATGGCGGGCGCGACAACCGAATTCGCAAAACCGGTTATCGGAACGATGGAACCGCCTCCGGCATATTTGCCTATTCTGTCGTACACACCGAGCCCGGTTAAAAGCGCGCTTAAAAATATCAGAACGACGGAAACCGAACCCGCGAGTTCATCCCCCCTCATTCCGAACAGAAATTCAAACATATATCTTAAAAACTGCCCGATAACGCAAATCGCTCCGCCAACCAAAAAAGCGTTTAGCAGACTTCGCGTTTCTTTCGTCTTCGGACTGACGCTCGACACGTACTTTATATACGCTTCGTTCGGATTATTTCTCGTTCTCTCTGCCATTGTTCTCCCTCTTTACGCCATTCGCTCGAAAAACGCTTTCCCTATCCTGTAAATTGTTTACGAGCGGATTGTTTATGTTTCGCTTTACTCTCATTTCTTCTCCGTAGAAACAGGAAACTTATTCCTTATCTCTATTAAGAATATGTTCAATTACGCTATTTTTAAACATAAAAAAATCGGCAACGTCGCACGGGATTTGAAAAGTTTTCTTTTCTCAAAATCCGTAATATTGCCGATAGTTCTTTGTTCTTGACTAAAAAACGCTTCTTCTCGTCAAGGCAATTCAAAGACACTCTTTCATCTTTTCTATTATTTTACTTTCCATTCTTGAAACCTGAACCTGAGACACCCCGAGTTCGCTTGCGATTTCGCTTTGTGTTTTATCCCTGAAATATCTGAGCATAATTACTTTTTTCTCCCTTTCCGGAAGATTTTCGATAAAACTCCTCAGCATTATCTTATCTATCAGATCTTCCTGCTCGAACGGAGCGGATATTTTATCCATCAGCTCCGTTTTGTTGTCATCGTCCTCGCCGTCCGAGGAATTGAGCGAAACGGGATAACGGGCGGAATCAATGGCGAACACGACGTCCGACGTTTCCACGTTGAAATGTTCTGCTATATCCTCTATCCTCGGTTCGCTCCCGGTTTTAGCCCGATACTCACCTGTATATCTGTTTATTTTGTTTGCGAGAACTTTTACCGCGCGCGAAACTTTTATAGCGCCGTCGTCGCGCATAAATCTTTTTATTTCTCCGATAATTAAAGGTACCGCGTACGTTGAGAACATAACGCCGTACTTTTCGTCGAAATTGTTTACGGCTTTCAAAAAGCCCATACAGCCGAGCTGATATAAGTCGTCATACTCAACGCCCTTGTTTAAAAACCTTTTTACGATGCTTTTTATCAAATTGACGTTGGCTTTTAAAAGTTCTTCCTTCGCCTTTTCGCTCCCTTCTTTCGACTGCTTTAAAAGTTCTATAGTCTGATCGCGGCTAAGCATTTTCCCCCCGAGCGGGTTCGCAATCGCATTCGTTCGAAGGAGTTTTTCCCTCATCTTCGAAAAACGCGTCGCTCTCCGAATATTTTTCCGGGTACGACGAAAAACTTTTATACATTTCGACGACGGTGCCTTTCCCTACCTTGCTTTCGACGTTTACCTTATCCATAAACGCCTTCATTACGGTAAAGCCCATGCCCGAACGCTCTTCTTCGGGTTTTGTCGTAAAAAACGGCTCCACGGCTTTATTTACGTCCTCGATTCCGTTGCCTTCGTCGGATACGGTTATATGTATTTCTCCGTTTTTCGTTTCAGCTGAAAGGGATACTATACCCTCTCTGCCCGGGTAAGCGTGAACGATACAGTTGGTCACGGCTTCCGATACCGCCGTTTTTACGTCGCTGAGCTCGGATACCGTAGGGTTAAGCGGCAGACAAAACGCCTGAATGCAACTTCTTGCAAACTGCTCGTTTTCAGATATGCTTATGAATTTCAAACTCATTCTGTTTACTTTTTGCATGATTTATTTCCTTTTTTACTTAAATTCTCGGCATAATTTCATATATACCGCTAAGCAGCATTACCTTTTCCACGGCGCAACGAGGAGATTCTATATATGCCTTTACGCCGTAGCTTTTCAGTTTTTTATATCGTCCGAGCAAAAAACCCAGACCGGTACTGTCCATAAAAGAGACGTTAGCCATATTGAATACAACGCCGCCCATGGATAGATTTCTGTCGATAAGGTCGTCTATAAGCCCCCTCACCGCGCACGAAGTATGTTCGTCAAGCTCGCCGTAAAGATATATGTACAGCCTGTCCCTCACGTTTTTAAATTTGATTTCCATTGTTGTTCGTTTAATGCTCCTTTTCGGAAAAAACGGAAAGAAAACTTATTTTCCTAAAAAAATTGCCCTTAATACGAGAAATTTTTTTATGCCCTCGTTTCCGTGTAATTCGGATTATACTGTTTTTCGAAAGAAATTTTTTCGGAAAAACAGTCGAATTTGCGTAATTTTTCGCGAAAACTACAAAGCGAAAGCTCTTTAAATACTTCCGAATACCCGATTGAACCCCGTATCGGAGCGAAAATATAAAAAATTTTTATTTTTTTAGAAAAAATTTGAAAAAAGTAATTAAAAACAGTTGCAATTATTTTTTTAATTTGTTATATTATATTAGCGTTGTGATTGCGAAAACCGCTTAACGCTTTCGCTTTACGAAAGCATCGGGGTGTAGCGCAGTTTGGTAGCGCACGTGGTTTGGGACCATGGGGCCGGGAGTTCGAGTCTCTTCACCCCGACCAGAAATGCAATTCATTTCGGGCCTTTAGCTCAGTTGGTCAGAGCGGTCGGCTCATAACCGATTGGTCCGCGGTTCGAGTCCGTGAAGGCCCACCAATAAAATTTAAAAATGTTATATATTTGGCCTGGTAGTTCAGCTGGTTAGAACGCTAGCCTGTCACGCTAGAGGTCGAGGGTTCGAACCCCTTCCAGGTCGCCAATCAATCCCCCCATGGGGATTAGATGCCTCGGTAGCTCAGTAGGTAGAGCAGGGGACTGAAAATCCCCGTGTCGGTGGTTCGATTCCGCCCCGAGGCACCATTTTTAAATTTTAAATCAACCCCCTTCTTTCGGCATTATGCTAGCGTAGCTCAATCGGCAGAGCAGCTGATTTGTAATCAGCAGGTTGAGGGTTCGATTCCATTCGCTAGCTCCATATGGAGAGGTTCCCGAGCGGCCAAAGGGAACAGACTGTAAATCTGTCGTCACTGACTTCGATGGTTCGAATCCATCTCTCTCCACCAAAACAACTCAAATCTTCGGATTTGGGTTGTTTTTTTATTAAATTTTTGCGTTTTTGCCGGTGGTGATAGCGTTAGAACCCACCGAAAAGAAATCGCCGCTTAGCGGCATACGTTTTTGCAAGGCAAACGGCCGAAATTGTACTAAGTACTAAAAGCTCGTTTAACACGGCAAAAACCGATTTATTACCGCAAAAATGGATCGAACGCCATTACCACCGGCTAAACTCCCCTCTCCTTTTACACACACCAACAGAAAAGACTATGAACAATAAAAAAGACGAGCAATTTTGCCCGTCGGATACATCGACTAATCATTAAAGAAATCTTTGATTTTTCCGAAAAAACCTTTTAATCCGGAGTTTTCGCTTTTTTTACCGTCATTATTTTCCGTTATTTCACCGACAAAAAGAGTGTTGGGACCTTTCTCTATCGCATTACTCGCATTATTTAAAGAAGCTTTTTCATCCGAAAAAAGATACTGAGCCTCTTCCTCTTTCTTTACATCTGAGCCGCCGCTATAATCACGTTGACCGGAACAAACTGCTTTCTCGTGCTTTTCCGTTTTATTTTTATCGGATTTTTTTGCGCCGGAAGCTGCTTTTTTCTTCTTATTGCAATCGGTATAATAAACCGTAAGAGGATCTTTCATATCCATCATAAGATTATAAAAATCGATAACGTCGTTATAATCGTTTTCGGTGCAAATACCGGAAGAAAGCGTTCCCACCTCGTGAGAAAGCTTGTTTCTGATATAGCGAAGATGTTTTAACGTCTTATATCGACGAGTCCAATCGGGAATGCTCTCCTCTCCCTTTTCGAAAACGTATTCCATTTGCTTAATATATTCGGTTACGCCGTCGTTCGACCTAAAACAATCTCTGCACAGATTATCGAGGCGTTTGTACGCCTCCTGAAATTCAAGACACAAATTCATCGGATATCGTCCTCGCTTTCCTCGCCGTATTACCTAATAATCGAGCAAAAAAGCCGTATAAAGCAAAAATCCTTGAAAGATATAGCTTCTTTCAAGGGTCTTTATATATCCGCAAACATAAGTTTGCACTGGAGCGGGAAACGAGATTCGAACTCGCGACATTTGCCTTGGCAAGGCAACGCTCTACCACTGAGCCATTCCCGCATATTGTGGTGGGAACAATAGGGCTCGAACCTATGACCCCCTGCTTGTAAGGCAGATGCTCTCCCAACTGAGCTATGCTCCCACAACGGAATGCTCATATAATATAACAGATTTTTTAGAATAATGCAAGCATTTTTAACGGGTTTTTGTATTTTTTTGAATTTTTTTTAGATAAAAAAAGAAAAGCTTTCGCCAAAAATCGCAAAGTAAGCGCGATAATCGGCAAAAGCTCTTTTATATGTTTTACTTTTTCCTGTTCCCCCTTACACTGCCGAGAATAACCAAAAATCTCAGCAAGTACAGGAAAGATATAACGAGCGAAGCCACGTAAGTCATCGCCGCGGCTGAAAGAACTCTTTTCGCTCCTATAAGTTCGCCCCTGTCGAGAATATTCTGTTCTTTCAACATTCTGAGCGCCCTGTGCGACGCGTTAAATTCCACGGGAAGCGTGACAAGCGCAAATATAGTGCTAAGCGAATACAAACAACATGCAATCGCTATAATTACGGTACCCGCGTTGGTTTCCGTTCCCCCTATAATAAACTCGATGATAACGCCGATAACGGCAAGCGGCACCGCAAGACGAGAACCTATATTCGTAATAGGAACAAGAATACTGCGAAGTTTTAAAAGCAAACTTCCGTCGTACTTCTGACAGGCATGCCCGCATTCGTGCGCGGCAACGCCGAGAGCCGCTATACTCGAACTGTCGAAGACACTTTCGGATAAAGACAAAACGTCCGTTTTAGGGTTGTAATTATCCGTTAAATCCCCCTTTATCGGCTGAACCGTCACTCCGACGCACCCGTGAGAAGAAAGAAGCCTTCTGCCCGTTTCCGCTGCGGTTATTCCGCATTTCGCGTCGATTTTTGAATATCTCGAAAATCTGACTTTTATCAAAATTTGCGCGACTATCGAAAAAATCAACCCCGGGATCAGAATAATCATAGTTCCGTAATATAAAAAGTAAAACATTTTACCTCGCAAGCGGCTTAATTCAAGGCAAATTCATCCGCTTTTTTAGTCATTGCATTAATTATACAATTTTTTTAACTGTATGTCAAACGCTTTGCTTGCGTCAAAAAAGCGCCCGGTAAAACCGAACGACTATAAAGTTCATTCTTTAAAAATATTGCCTTAATTTATTCGACTTTAAACGGATATTATCTACTTGCCGAATAACAACAACGGCGAAGTTCGCTTTCGCCCGTATATCCTTGTATAAATCGCTTCAACGCGGCTTTCGCTTCGCCCCTCTTCGTATATATCTTAAAAAACAAC
Source organism: Christensenellaceae bacterium (assembly GCA_022768945.1). Classification (GTDB taxonomy): domain Bacteria; phylum Bacillota; class Clostridia; order Christensenellales; family Borkfalkiaceae; genus RGIG3732. The sequence continues at coordinate 58,937 of JALEKY010000015.1, forward strand.
CGTCGGTCGTCTCACCACACCGAAGCTTCGAAAAACATCCCTGCGAATAAATCGATAAACATTTTATCCGTTTAATACTCCTTTGCGGGGTTTTGCCGCCCCGCTCGGCTTAGAAGCTGTCAGTCTAAATAACCCTTTTTTTTCATTCCCTCTATCCACTCGGCTATCGTATGCATTTGAGAATGGCGAATTATCTTCTTTTGAGCGGTTCATATCTCGCAATAGCCCTTTGTATATATAATGTAAATCTTTGCCCGAACGGACAATAACCGTTTTGATACAGGTCAAGGCGATTATTTCGCCCATTTTCTGTACGTTTTCTGCCGAGATAACTACATCGTTATCCAAAATGCCTTTGTTTACTTCTTTCATTGTATTATACCTCCGATTTATTTCGCCTTTCGGCAAAAACGGGGGTAGCACCGGGAAAAGATAGAGATTATTATATTTGTTATCGGTTAGACGGAAGTCAACGACCAGCAAAAAATTTTACGTTATAGTCAGTAATTTCAAAGTTTTCGGTAAAACTTTTTACCGTTGACTTGTGCTTTTCGCTGTGCAACAAACGCAAACGAAAGGCGATAAATCGGACGGCAAAACGACATAGAAAAACCGAGCGTTTAGAACACTCGGTTAAAGGTTGCAATACATTTATAGTTTGATTTTTAGTCTGAAATAATCTCTTGTAAAAAACAAAACGAACTCAAGATTATCTCTCGGGTTCGTTTTATTCTTGTTTGGTGCGGTCGACAGGACTTGAACCT
>JALEKY010000021.1 GCA_022768945.1 Christensenellaceae bacterium
CACAACAAAATCGATATTATAATCGAAATCGACAAACAAGTTGCATCCGGTCGAAAACAACGATACGAAACAACAAATTATAGTTAGCAAAAAAGCTTGTATTTTCTTCACTGAAACATTCTCCTTTTTTATCTGGATAAATTGTAACACAGCCGAATCAAAAAACAACTTATTTTTGTAAACTCTCTAAAAATAGGAGTAGGGATTCCATTCTTCATCACTAATTACCGAAAAGGCGGCTTTTCAGCCCTTTTTTCCGAGCGCTCGCTTGCAGTGCGTAAAGCACAGCTTCGTTCGCGCTCATAAAAAATCATCTGAAAATACGCTCTTTTCGGCGCAAAGCGTTTTTGCGGAAAAGAAATCGCCGCTTGGCGGAACGGTTTTTGCAAGGCAAACGACCGAAATTGTACTAAACGTACAAAGGCTCGTTTAACACGGCAAAAACCGATTTATTGCCGCAAAAATAGTTAGCGATAAGGAATGGAATCCCTACGCTTTTTAAACAAAAAAATTACTCGGCTTTGTCGTAAATTTCGCGCTTAAGCACGCCTATTTCGGGCAGATTTCTGTACTTTTCGGCATAGTCCAAACCGTAACCGACAACGAACTCGTTATCTATATCAAAGCACTTATAATCGGGCGAAATGTCAACTTCTCTGCGAGCGACCTTATCGAGCAACGCGCAAATTCTCAGCGAAGCGGGGTTCCTCGAAGAGAGCATTCTCTTAAGATAGGAAAGTGTATATCCGCTGTCCATAATATCTTCCACGATAATAACGTGTCTGTTTTCGATGCTCTTGTCAAGATCCTTATTCATTTTTACCTGACCGGACGTGGAAGCTCCCGCGCCGTAACTCGAAATCGCCATAAAATCGATTTGAAGAGGAATTTTCATAGCCCTTATAAGGTCGGTAAAGAAGGGCGCGCACCCTTTGAGAATGCAAACGAGAATAGGATTTTTATCGCGATAATCCTCGTCAAGACGAGCCGCGATTTCGGCAACCTTTTCTTCGATGCGTTTCTTGTCGATCATTATGTATTCGAGATCGTCATACATGCTGTACATAAAATCTGCTCCTTTAAACAAACACTAAATTTTTTCGTAAGTTATTTTGTAAATTTCGCCACCGTCCGCCTTGACGAGCGAAGAAATCTCCGCCCCGGCGACAAACAAAACTTCGCAGCCGACGGCGCATATCGGAAGAATATCCCTTCTTCTGCCTTCGATCTTCAAATCGATAAGAAACTCTTTAAGGCTTTTTTCTCCTCCGCCGAATTTCTTTATTCTGTCCCCCTGCTTTCTGTTCCTTATAACTGCTTTCGAAAACAACGTACTATCCGCCGCATAAAGCACGCCTTTTTGCTTTTCTTTCGCGAAAAATGGCACTAATTCGTTTTCATTCGTTATAGGAAACGGAACTTTTTCTATCTTTAAAACTCCGCCGGGCAGAGTAAACTCTCCGACCGAGAACGGAACGGAAAACTCCTCCGCCGCCTTTTTCTTTTCTATTATAATATCGTTATAGCTCCTCGTCGCAACGAACCCGTGAGGAAGGTCCACTGACGCCCCGACGGATTTATCCATAAGCGACGCGACAGCTTCCGCGTGCGTAAGCTCGTAATCTTTAACCATTCCGGCTTTCTTCATTCCCTCGATTGCGGCGCGAAGTATTACGGGGCGATTCCTCTCGTTTCTATCGATTTTAAGCCTCGCCTCTCCGCCCTTCCCGACGGTCAGATATTCGTTTGCGACGGACAGAATGTAATCGTCCTCGTCCTTGCATATTTTACCGAGCCGTTTAAGAGAAGAACGAAAGTCCGGAAATTTTTCTTCTATTACGGGTATTATCCTGTTGCGAATGAAATTGCGGGAATAATCGGTGTCGAAGTTCGTTTCGTCCGTAACGAAATCAAGCCGATTTTGCGCGATATACGCGTCTATTTGCTTTCTTGTGACCGAAAGCATCGGGCGTACGATTTTTCCGTCGTAAGAGCTTTCCGCAATTCCCGAAAGCCCGGCCGCGCCGCTTCCCCTGAAAATATTGAGGAGAACAGACTCAGCGTCGTCGTCGGCATGATGAGCCGTCGCTATTTTGTCGCACAAACCGTCTTTTATCGCCCCGAAAAAGCATTTATACCTTAAATCTCTCGCGGCGGTTTCAAGGCTCATCTTCTTTTCTCGCGCGTATGCAGGAGCGTCTACCGAATAAGAAAGCAACCTTTTTCCCGCATTATCGCACAGTTTTTTAACAAAAAAACTATCCGAAACGGAAGAGACTCCGCGAATGCCGTGCTCCACGTTTATCGCGAGGACTTCTATATTAAGCTCCTTTTCTTTTTTTAAAAGGACGTCGAAAAGCATAACGGAGTCTTTTCCTCCGGACAGAGCGACGGCAACGCGTTCACCCGGATAAAACAACCCCTCGGTCTTTATTTCCATTTTTTTATTTTAACACAAACTTGCAATAAACGCAACTGTTTGCCTCTCTCTAAAAGTCCCATTCGGGAATGAACTTCTCGCTTGCAGAGGACAAATCCTGCAGATAGTAGTTTTCTATGCCGCAGTCGAACAGATAGTCGCGCACTTTTCTGTATTCTCTCGGCGTAATTTTGCGTTGCAATTCCTTAAAAGCAGAAATGTTTCCGTACGGCGTGTACTGCCCCATAAGCGAAAAATACGCGTCCTCTCCGTTTTCTTTAAACCACTCTACAATCTTTATCGAATCGTCCGTGGAAAGCGGTAAAATCAAGTGTCTTACTATAACTCCGCGTTTCATAATCCCGTCTATAACCTGCGTTTTACGCGACTTTATCATAAATTTTACGGCTTCTTCGTTTACCTGAAAATAGTCTTTTATGCCCGTGTACCGCTCGGAAAGTTTGCTTGAAAAAAACTTCATATCCGGCATATAGATGTCCGTAAATGAATTCGCGATTTCAAGCGTTTCTATTTTTTCGTATCCGCCGCTGTTGTAAACCACGGGAATATTCGGGCGGTAAAGCTCGAACGCCTCTTTTATCGCGGGAACGTAATGCGTGGGATTTACAAGGTTGATATTCTCCGCCCCTCGGCTTTCAAGCTCTTTAAAAATTTCCGCAAGCTCGGAAACGGAAATATCCTTTCCCGTAAGGTTATTCGAAACTTCGTAATTCTGACAAAAAACGCAGTGCAAAGGACACCCGCAAAAAAACACCGTGCCCGAACCGTTCTTGCCCGAAATGCAAGGTTCTTCGAACGGGTGAAGGTAGTATTTAGCTATTCGAACGGTTTCGCCCACCCCGCAACGCCCGCGCGAAACGCTCCTGTCCGCATTGCAGCCGTTAGGGCATAAATTGCATCTTGCCAACTTTTTTCTTTTCCTTATTATTTTTTATGTTTGCATCGCGGCGAAGTTCCAAACCCTTGCAAGCAAGTTTGCAACTTCTTGTATTATAAACTATAAGAAGCAAATCTTTTGCCTGACGGCAAAATCTTTAAAACCTATCGGTTTAACGCAAAAAC
>JALEKY010000074.1 GCA_022768945.1 Christensenellaceae bacterium
GTATTATATGCAGACGCAAAAGCAAGCAGAGGGCAGGTATAGCCGAAAAATGATTTACGAAGACATGCGTTTGCAGGTTTATACCGCGCTGTGTTACGGGGCGACTCAAATAATGTATTATTGTTACACCTGTCCTTCAGGACATAATTACGAGTATTGTATGCTCGATACGGAAGGTAATCCGTCCGATTATTACTATCTCGTAAAGCGTATAAACGAGGAAATAGCGACGTTCGAGAACGTGTTCGCTTCCTATGAGTATAAAGGCACGTATCCGGTACTTGCGGAAGATAACAACGATTTGAATTTACAGTTACTTGAAAATAAGCCGAATTTCGACGGGAATAATTATCTTACTTCGGTTTCCGCAAACAAGGGGATTCTTGTGGGTAACTTCGGGCGCGAAAGCGGCGAGGCGTATATGTTCGTCAACTTCGGAGATACACGAACGTGTGGTGAAGCGGAATTGAAGTTTACGCTTAAAAACAGCAATTTCGTCGCGATTTACGGTAAGAACGGCGCAAAAGCCAATGAAAGAATTGTAAAAGGGAATAACGGCACTTTCGAATTTACGCTCGGTGCGGGCGAGGGGTTGTTTGTTGTTCCGCTTGCAGAATAAAAACGGAGGAAAAGCCGAATGAGAAAAATTAAGAACGTTATACTCGGATTGTTGATAGGCTGTACGGCATTCGCCGTAACGGGTGTTTTCGGTTTGACAAACGAAAATACCGCATATGCCGCAACCGACGGCGTTTATAACGTCAGAACGGACGAATTGATTCCCGACTATGCTTCAAACGGCATAGACGAAAAATGGGAAGGCAATTTTATTTATTCCACGAATAAAACAATCGATTACGAATGCGAGAATATCGAAGATTTTATGGCACACGTAAACAGTTATCAGTTTATAAACCATAACAGACCTTCGGATTCTTACAGAACGGAAGACGGTAACGTTTTTATTCATTCTTACGATTACAACGAGGGTGATTACGGCGTTCCGAGCTTTAAAATCAAAGGTTCTTACGAACGCGCCGCAATTCGTTACAAATTCAAGTATGAAGCGGGAAAAGAAATTTTTATCGCGTACGATTTGCGCGCTACCGCAGATAACGCGTTTTATTGGTCGGACGGCGGTCAGACCGTTCTTATGTTTGACTGGAAAGACGCGAGCACCTGGCGTTTGACTGTTTTCCCGGACGGAATAGACGGCAAATGGCGCGACGCGAGTCTTTGGGGCTCGAATACGGGCATTTCGTTTGACCTTGTCGGCGGCGAATACGTTTATTGCGACTTCGGTTATATGCCCGTGCAGGATGCGGAACCGGATTCAGATGAAAACGGCATGTATGTTTTTGTAAATTATTATACGGTAGACGCAGACGGCAACAAGAGAGAAGATAATCAGATTTACGCTCAGGCAAAACTGACCGGAGATTTTTGTATCAACAATACCGGCTGGATAGAGTTTTACAATTCGTGTCACAACACGCTCGGGAACTACAACGATCCCGTAAACCACGTTCAGGATTATTTAATCGAAGGTATCGAGTCTTCGGTGTTTTCTAAATTCAATCCGGTAATCAACGTTGCGAAGGTGCGCGGACAATACGATTTAAGCGAGCTTGTTCCCGTATCGCAAAACGGAGTGGTTTACAGTGCCGCCGCAGATAAAAGCGACGCTTCCCGTTCGATGTTCAACGCGTATATGCCGAGAAACAATATGAGTGTGGATTTCGGCGTTACGTTTACCGAGGGCGACAATACCAACCTCGGGTTCGATATGTCCATGAGGGCTACTTCTTCCCACGGCGTGGGCGGGTACTCCGTTTCGATTCAGAAATCAAACAGAGCGAAGCAGTTTACCGTTTCAATGACTAACGATTCGGCTAAGCTCGATTACGAAAAGGGTAAGACGTATCGTTTCAGATTATATTGTCATGACTTCTCCTACGGCACCGAACTCGAAGTTTCAGGCGTAAGGCTCGCTCTTTATACGCTTGACGAAAATATGGCGGAAACGCTTGTTTTAGAGGACTTTATCGAAATATTGCCGTCCGAAAACGTAGGCGAATGGTTTACGGGAGTGATTAACGGCAACTCGTCGAGTTTTGTAACGATTACGCCGCTGAATTATAAAGCAAAGGGAGCGACTGTTACCGTCAAAGCGGGGAAAACCAACGTGGCGATAGGCAAAATCGTAAGGTTCGAATACGAGTCGTCGCTCGCTACGTATAACGACGTAGCTACCTACGTTATCACCGAGGGCGAACAATACGCAAAAATAGCCGGCAACGGCATTACCGGCGTTGCAGATGGTGTGGTTAAGGTAAAAGCGGTTATAACCAACGAATACGGTACTTTCGAAAGCGAAGAAATCACCGTTACCGTCGGAAGCGGAAAACAAGAGGAAAATAAGGGCTGTGGTTCTTCTCTGAGCGGCAACGCAATCACACTTGCTTTCGCTTCGCTTGTATGCGTAAGCGTCCTTGTAAAAAAACGCAAACACGCGTGAAAAATAAATAAACAAAATCGTCGGCTAAGTAGCCGGGTTTTAAATCCCGGGGCGTTAATCCGGCAGAACGGATATAAAAATAATGAAAGGAAGACTTTTATGAAAAAAATTATTACGTTTTTAATGTGTGCGGTAATGGCTTTGAGTTTCACCGCCTGCGGAAACAAAGACGATTCTTCGTCGAGCGTAAACGGTCTCGGAGAATGGACGAGAATGACCGAAAATTCGGACGACGTCAGCGTTACAATCGTTAACGCTGGGATAGGCAAAGAATGGATAAACAATATGGCACAGGCATACGAGGATGATACCGGAGTTAAGGTTAAAGTATCATTTGCGGACGACAGCGCGATAATCTCTCACTTTGCAACGGACAGAAGCTCCGTTTACAGCGATTTGTATCTTACGTACGCAACGTTTAACTGGACGAAATGGGCGGCAACCGGCAAGCTTTATAATCTTGACGAGCTTTGTTCGTTCGACTATTCGGACGGAACGGATATAAACGACAATATGTACGAGATATTCGATAACTACGGAAAGTTCAACGATTCCCGTTATATTTTGCAGTACACTTACTCTCCTACGGGCTTTGTTTACAACGTAGATTATCTCAAACAGCTCGGTTACGATTCTTTCCCCGAAACATGGGACGGGCTTCTGAAACTCTGTTCGGATATTTTAAACAGTAATCTCAAAGCGGGGGACCGCAAGGTTATGCCTTTGAGTTTCGGCGGAAGCGTGGACGACCTCAATAACGCTTATATAACGTTATGGGCTCAACAAAATCCCGAGGCATATCAGGCGTTTTTCAATTATGACAGTGCGGACGGCGCTCCCGCTGCGATGTACGGCGAAGAGAGGAAGGTCGCGATGGAAGCGATTTACGATCTCCTCGCGCCCTCGGGTAATTATTCAACGACGACCATCGAAGGCGCGGCAAGCGACGATAACGTTTCTTCCGAAACCTGGTTTTTGCTCGGATATACCGCGTTTTGCCCCACCGGCGCGTGGTTTGAATCCGAAGTCGCTTCTATTTTGAAAGATTCCGACGTGAATTACGCGTTTGCGGCAGTACCCGCATTGAAGAAAGCGGACGGCAGCGGATATTACGACAGAGTGCTCAGCATCAACGTTCCTACGGAATACTTCGCTATTCCCGCAAAATCAGGGAATCCGGAGGGCGCAGCGGACTTTTTAAGATATATTTGTCACAAAGAAAACCTTAAGAAAGTACACGAGCTTACGGGTATGCCTTTGGCTTTCGAATACGAAACGGACGGACTCAATCTTAACGCTTGGCAAAAATCCGTAACGGACGCGCTCGGGCAGTATAAAAACGTTTACGCTTTCGGATATTCCAACTACTATGCGGTCGGTGCGCTCAGAACCGGTTGGTATAAGAGCACTAACCCCATTCTTCAAATTCTCAACAACAAGCTCGCGAAAGAAGACATCGTAGATAAAGCGTTGATGGAAGAATACAACGTAAGAAACGAATCCTGGGGCGAATTTACTTCCACGATAGGCTCGTTGGGCAAAAAATAATCGGGTGAACAAATGTTAGAGAACAACTCCGAAGCGAAACGCGTTGTCGAAAACAGTAGCGTTTCACCGAAAAAGAAGCCTGAAAAATCGATGTACAAGAGAAATCTTTTGTTCGTATATCTCGGTCTTGCGTGGTCGGTATTGCACTTTTTGGTGTTTTGGGGCTACGTAAACATAGGAACGATATTCAGTTCGTTCAGAGCAGAAGATTTACTCGGCAATCAGATTGCGGCGGGCTGGAAAAACTATATAGACGTTTTCAGAACGTTAACGGGCGAAAGAGAGTCGGGACTTATGACGCATTACGCGTTTACGAACGTTCTTTGGCTGCTTTTGCTCGGTATATGTATAAACGTGCCGATAACGCTTGTTTTTTCTTATA
>JALEKY010000038.1 GCA_022768945.1 Christensenellaceae bacterium
AAAAAAGTGGTAATATATTAACGTTTGAGAGATACGGAGGTTTTCCGTACTTTCATTCGGAATATTGGGGTGTCGCCAAGCGGTAAGGCTACGGACTCTGACTCCGTCATCCGGGAGTTCAAATCTCTCCACCCCAGCCAAACAAAAAGAACAGGCAGAAGCCTGTTCTTTTTGTTTTACTTGCGAAGCGGTTAAAGAGAGATTTGAACTAAGAGCGACGCCGCCAGGCAGAAAAACAGTCCTGCGGACTGTTTTTAGCGATGACCGAAGATATTTGCAAAGCATCGGCTTAAATTTCAGAATTTGCTTTGCAAATATATCGAGCAGACCTCTGTCGAGACGGTCAAGCACCACCGTGCGGTCGCCGCTGATTATATGATAGTGAAAGAGCGGGTATTTTTCCTTGAAACGCTTGATTTTACGGACAATGCGGGCAATCAGAAAGGATTCCGCGCATCCGATATAAATGTCCCCTCACTGCAAATCGTCGATTGCTTTAAATTCCTCGGCGGTTTTATCGACCATTTCGAGAATATCTTCGGCTCTGCAGCGCAAAAGAATTCCCTCATCAGTCAGCGACAATCCGAGACTTTACCGACGAAACAAATTTTTACCGAGTTCGTATTCAAGGTCTTTCATCTGCTTGGACAAAGCCGATTGCGATACGTGAAGAGTTTCAGCCGCGGCGGTCATACTGCCTTCTTTCGCAATTTCAAGAAAATATCTCAGCACTCTGATTTCCATAAACCGTTTCCCTCGTTTTCTCTTTTATTATACCTCTCGGAGATATTTCCTTCAATCATAACGCGCTGCGCAATATAAATATTTAAATTTCACATGGAGATTTTTAAAGCGTTTCGGATTGATAATCGGTGCCGTTATTTATAGTTCTTTCGCCGTTTTTTATTTCTATCGCGAGAGATTTTCCGTTAACGAAAAGCTTTAGAGTACAATCGATTCCTCTGTAATATTCATTTGAAAAAATCAGTTTTTTCGCGCGGACGTCGTACCCTTTATACCCAAGCAGACCCTCCGCGGCGAAAGCGACGAACACGGACGTAAAGCCGTGATTGCAACTTGCGGTCGGTTTATCGTTTTCCCACAGCGTGCCGGTACGCTGTGCCATATCGAGGAAAACCCTCTTCGCTTCCGTAATAAATTGTTTGCGGTATCCCCTTTCGAGAAGCCACATCAGCCTTAAACAATGCCCGGTAAGCATATTGCTTGCCTCGGGCAAGTTTGCGGCGTCTTCATCGCCGTATTTTTCGAGGAGGAACTTTTCGAATTCTTCCCCTTGCGACATTCCGCAGAAAATCGCGTAGTACTGACAGGTTTCGGAATAGTTGTCTGTCAATACGAGTTTGCCGTTTTTACGCACTAAATTATCGCGAAAAACCTTGCCGTCAAAGCCGAGTTCAACTATTGCTTCGCGGACTTTCGAGGCTTTCAGAGCGAGAGATTCGTCGTTATATAATCTCGCCGCGCAATCCAAAGCTTTTGCATACATCATATTGCTCGGAATATTCACGCCGCATACGTGAGAAGCGTCGTTGGCAACGCTCCACTCCACGAATATCCAGCTTTCGAGGTCTTCCAGAAGCCCGTACTCGTTTTCGAAATTTTTAAAGTATTCGAAAACTGCGTACACTTTCTTTTTCAGCGCTTCCGTCAAATCGAAGTCCCCCGTGCGAACGGAAAAATCCTCGAGTTCGGCAACGAACCACATTGCCCAATTCGGAATAAAAACCTTTTCGTACAATTCCGAAGGGAAACACATCGGCAGCATTTTTTCGGGAATTTCACGCCAGCTTCCCACGAGATAATTTTCCAGAAAACGTTTTTCAATGTCGGATTTTCCGCAAAGAACAGCCTCGGCGCGCGCCGTAAAAAACGAGTCGCAAAGCCAGCCCGCGCGCTCGCGCCCCGGACAATCCATAAATATATCGAGCGCGTTTTGCCCGAACGTGTTGACGGCAGCTTCGAAAATTGCGTTCAACTCTTTATCCGAAGAAGTAAACTTCGCGCTGATTTCGCCGTTTTCAAGCGCGATAAGCTCGAGTGCGGAAACGGTTACTCCGTCGGACAGATATACGCAGAGGTATTTCAATTCGTACGGCTCGAAAGACAGGAAATTACGCTTTCCCTTTTTTAGTTCCACAACGATATAATCGTTGCACTGAGTCCTTTGAAAACTTATTTCCGGATTGCTTTCCGAAGGGACGTATTCGTCGAAAACGAGAATAGCAAAACCGTCTTTTTCGGCGGTAAAAGAGGCTTTTATAAAACCCGTATGGGCGGCGTTCAGCATATAAGTTTTTCTGACCGCGCTCTTCCCTTTTATAAAGCTTGCAAAATCGAACTCGTATTCTTTACTTAAAAAGCCCTCCGCTTTGCCCTGATCGGCGCAATCGCTCCACCAAAGCTTAGACGGCGTCAATTCGCTAAGCTCGGATAACTTCTCGCTTATAAAGGCAAAATCGTAAGGTTTATACGAAGCGGTATCTTCGCCCGAACCGAGCAGCGAAACCGAAAAGTCGACTTTTTCCGTTTTTTCGATAGGATATAAACAGTTGCCTTTATACAACTCGTCGCGTTCACCGCTTTTCTTATAAACTTCAATGTAATTGCGCTGATAACTGTATCTGTCTACCTTTTGAGCGCGGTCGTTTAAATACGCGCACGAAAAATCCGACGAGGAAGCGACGAGCTTTCCCCCTCTATACAACTCCGCGGCAAAAAACGGCGGATACTTATCGTTGGAATAACACGCGGTATCGTATCCCGCGACTTCTACGACGATTACACCGTCTTGCTCTATTTTTATCTCCCGCAATCTGCAGTAGCCAGCCGCCGTTCTCGACGGACCGAACGAAATAAATTCTCCGTTTAAAAACACCCGATAAAAATCGCCCGCCGCCAAGCGGAGAATATCCTCTTTTTCCGCTTTTTTATAAGAAAAAGCGAGAGTTACGTTTTTTTGACCGCGTTTACTTTCAGCCCAAACGAAATTCATAAATCACCTTTTGTTTTTTATATATTATACAAGTTTTTTTCTGTTTTTGCAACGAAAAAACAACCGCCGCATCAAATTACGATACGGCAGTTGCTGCTTCTGTATTACCTTTCTATCACAAAGAAACCGGTCGTGTTTGCGGGAAGCTTGAAATTAAACTTTGCCGCGCCGTTTTCAAACGACGCTTTTACTTCCGTAATCTGTCCGGTAACGGCATTGTAATACTTTACGTTTTTGCCGTCGGCATACAATTCGAAGTCGTACGTTTTATCCTCTCCGTACGCGTTTACGAAAGTAAATACGCTGTAATTCGAGTTTTCGCGCTTGCTCGTGAAAATATTTTCGGCATAAGCGTCGGATAACTTCACGTAAGTGTGTCCGTCTTTGCGCAAAATATTCGCCGCGCCGTTTTCGCTCGCGGCGTATTCGGCTTTATCGAGAATTTCGCTCCACTTCGCGGCAACTTCGCTCTTACCCGTTTCGCAGGCTATTTCGTCCGTGCCTATTACGACTACTTTAACTCCCGCATTCGCAGCTTCCAAAAGCTTAAGAACGGTTTCGGAGTATAACGCCGTGGTGTACGGGATAACTATCGAAGTATATTCTTCGCCGCTCGGAGAAACAAGCTTTCCGTTTTTCACCGTGCATTTGCCGAGGTTGATATGATCTACGAGGTCGTAATCCACCTGCTTGCCTACGAGCGTTCTGCAGAGCGTTCCGAAACTCGAGCTTATCTCCTTTGCTCCGTCCGAAGCAACCCAAAGGTTTGTAGTGGGCAGCGTTTCCGCCGAAGCTCCTTCATACGGATAATAAACGGCGGTTTTTGCCTTATGGTCGACGCCCGTCGTCATATAACGCATACGACCGAGCGCGGCAGAGAAAAGAATATCCTCGTCTTTAGTGTGATTACCGCCTTGATAATAATAAGAAGAGAACGTGTTTACGCCCATGCAAATCTGCGCGCCTACGGCGTTAATCTGGTCGTAGATATTTCCCTTCGTTCCGTCGAACGCGCCGGAAATTTCGGCAAAAGTATCCGTTTTACCCGCATATTCAGCCGCGGAAGCGGCGAACTTAGACGTAATGCACGCCGCGTTTATCGCCCCCAAAGGTTCGGAATACAATAAATCCGTGCCGGGAATTCCCATAGTGCCGAGAAGCTGAAGCATATTTCCGGCAAACCACGGGTTTTGATACAGCTCTTCTTCTAAAAGCAAATGCCCCGAACTTGCAACGCCTTTACCCGCGCACCAGTCCTGAATCTGTCCGAGATAGTCGGAGCGGAACAAATCGCCGGTGAGCGCGTAAAAATCGATACGCACCTGTTTCGCTTTCACGCTGCCGTCGTCTTTATACAGATAACCGAGATAGGGTTTCAGGTCGTACCCGTACGCCGAGGAGAATTTGTCGAATAACGTATCCGAAAAATTCAGGCATTCTATAACCGCTATATTCGGATCGGGCTTGTCGAGTACCTGACGGGTTCTGTCGCTTATCTCGAAATAATTGCCCTGCAAAGCGGGTTCGTCGGTGAAAAACGCCTGTATGCCTTTACCGAAATACTGCCCGAGTTTTTCGTAATATTTTTCGTGCGTAAGGGAAATAAACTTTTGCGTCGGTTTATCGTCGAGCATATTGATATAACGCTGTTGCGCGTACCAATTCTCCATCGAATGGGTGTTTTCGTACCAACGCTTGGACATATACGCGACGAGGACTTTATTCTTGCCCGTACGATTGGTGTAGGTTACCGAAGTTTTATCCCCGGATATAAGAGAGGAAACGTCTTGCCCGGACGAAAGATCGACGTTTTCTTTACTTGTTCCGTCGTAAACGTACACCACGACTATCTCTTTATGTCCGTATAAGAGGTTTACGGTTTTAGAAGATCCGGCGGGTATCGCTTCGTAGTACGGCACCAAACCGAGAGCCTCGTATTCGGGATTGTCTTTCAAAGTCTGTCCGTACGCCGTGCCGGACGGATATCCGTATTCGTCGTACAGCCACACGTGCATACCTTTTTCTATCGCGTGCGACACGCTCGAAGTAAGTACCGAAAAAGCTCTGTCGTTTTGCAGATAGTCTCTGTCCCAACCGACGTTTGTAACTATTCCGCCGTAACCGCGGTCGTAAACGTCGTCTACAAGCTTGGTCGAAGCGGAGTGCATCATTACCATCGGTCTGTCGTCTAACGACGGGTTGTTCCACAGAGAAGCCGAAATCACTTTATCCTGCGGATCGGGCGTACCGCTCGAATCTCCGCTGCCGGACGAACTGCCGCTGTCTTCTCCGCCATTACAACCGAACAGAGAAAAAGCCATAAGCGTTGCGAGCAAAGCACTCGTCATTTTCTTCCATCCTTTCATGGGAGCTTACTCCTCCCTTTTGTTTTTAGCGAGAGCGAACGCGCCGAAAGCCACAACGGCAAATACCGCCGACGAAGCCGCCGCAAAACCGCCGCAACCGGATTTTTTATCGCCAGAACTGCCGGTATCCGTAGAACCGCTGTCCGTTTTTGCAAGCGAAGTGCCGTTTATTTCTTTTATAACGACCTTGCTGAGCGAATTGGTGGATTTATCCTGCGTGTTCATTACTATGGTAAGATACAGCTTGTTTTCGGGGAACATAACGCTTCTGTCCACGAAAGCGAGTTCGTCGGATGTGGAAATCTTTCTTCCGTTGATATACATGCTGTAGAATTTAGCGCCGGAATCTCCGGAGCCGGCTTCCCATGCGAATTTCAACGTTACGTCTTGTTCGATGGAAACGCCCGCAGACTCTTTAACGCACGTCCAGGTGTCCACCACCTGACTCGAGGGATCGTCGCCGGCAGTTTTGTATCCCTCCTGATAAACGTCGGTAATTACGCGCAAATCTCCGTCGTAACTTAAAAATCTCGTTACGAGACCGGGAGTGTCTTTCGCGTAGCCGTAAGTTTCGCTGTTGCGCCAGTTAAAGAACGCGGGAACGCCCATTATATTTACTGCCGTCCATACGTCGTTAGACAAACGCCCCGTAGCTACGTAATCATTCATCGTAACGCGGAATTTGATTTCAAAAGAATCAAGATTTTCGAAAGGTACTTTCAAAATAGCAATCGCGTGATTGTCGGGAGTACCCATTTCGGTCTGGTTTATCTCTATTCCCTGATCGGTGTAAGAAACGGTGGCGCGGGTAAGATCCCAATCGCTCTCGGAAGAAGCCGTTTCCGCAAACGCCGCAGACGCAAAAAGAGAAGAACCGAGCGTAAGTACCGCCGTAAGAGTGATTATACTGCGAAGTAATTTTTTCATTTTTTCTCCTTTTAAGAGCGAACCCGCTCTTGTCTTAGGTTATTTTTATGCAGAGAACTCTCCCGAGCGAGTCGGGAGAGAACAATCTTTTTACGCCCTTTTTCGGGCTTATTTGACTTTTCGTTCGCTACTGTTCGGAACGAAACGGTTTATCTTTCAGTTTTCCTTTTTCTTGAAAACTATTAAGCTGCCGAGAACGAGAGCCACGCCGACCGCGCTTGCAACGCCCATAGAGCCGAGGCAGCCTTCTTCCGAAGATTCGGTAGGCTTGTTGCTGCCGGAACCGCTGCCCGTATCGGAAGAGCCGGTATCGGAAGAGCTATCCGGTTTTTCTGCTTCTTTGATTGTGTAGTCCTTTTCTACCGTGTTGCCGCCGTATACGCCGTGGAAAACGACTTTTGCGGTTGCGGTGCCTACGGCAGAGTTGTTAAGGTATTCTACGTCGTAATCTTCGCCGTTTTTAAGGGTATTTCCGTTAACGGTTACGGTTACCGAAGGAGCGTATTTGCCGCCTTCTTCGTAAGTATATTCGGTTTGAGAAAGAGTTACGGATTCCGCGGTAATGTTTTCGTTAAACGCGGTAACGCCGTAAACGGATAAATCTCTGTGTTCCCAGTGGTTGCCGTCGCAGCCGGGACCTTCGTAAATAGCGGTAGAGAAGAACGTCTGACCTTTTTCGTTTACGAACGCGTCTTCGTTCAAATCGAGATTTCCGAGAGTGTAAACAACTTCTTCGGTTCCCATTTTCTTAAGCGTCCAGACGTATTTGCCGTCTTCGCCTTTAGCGAGGGAGAAAGAAAGTCTTACGTTTAACGCGTTGTCTACCCATTTCGTTTCAAGTGTAGCGGTTGCACCGTTAACTCTTTGTACTACCTGTACTTCCACGCAGTTGGGAGCGGTAGTGCCGGAATAGTTGGTGATGTGGAAGAACAAACCGTCCGTGCCGTTTGCATAGCTCGGAATAGTACTGTCGCTTTCTATATCCGCAGGCGTTTTTGCGAACGAATAGGTAAGCCAGCCGTCAACTCCGTTGCCGCCTTCTTCCACAGCCTTTTTGGATAAAAGCTTAAAGCTCGTGTTCATTTCTATGTTGTGCGCGTTAAGAGGAGTAATAAGTCCCGCGTGCGCAAACGTGGTAATGCCGTCGCCCTTGTCTTCGTCTATATCTCCGACTCCGCCGTAGAAATTAACGAAATCGTATTTATCGGGGACGTACTGCTTTTCTCCCATCGAAGCGCCCTCCTCCGCGCTTACGGTTAAACCTGCGTTAGTTCCGAGCGTCGCTACCGCGATCAAAGCAACTACGGCGAGCGCACCCAACAACTTCTTGATAAATTTGTTCATAAGTTTCCTCCTTCGGATTTTTTATTTAATACGGCAGCGCCGTACTATTTTCTCTTTTAATTATTTGTTTTATTATTTTGCGATTATTATTATCGAATTCGCAAATTCTGTTTACGTAAAATTCGCAGTATTCCTTTGCTTTTACGCCTTCGGATACGAGAAGATCCTCTCTTCCCTGCTTGTTCCAGTTAAAATCGCAGAGGTTCGCGCATTTTCCGCGGGAATAATATCCCTCCGTTTCGACCTTCAAATTGCTTTTTTCGAATTGTACGAATTCGTCCGAAAGCAAACAGCCGAGAGTTAACGGATCGTGTAAAATCATACCCTCGCCCCAAAGCTCGCTCATTCTGAGAACCTTTCCGACTACTTCGCTTTTGCAAGCGCGAAGCCTTTCTATCTGCTCCTTATCGAGCGCGCATTTGAACGTAACGTCAAGCGTAACTACTTTTTTCTTAGCCTTGCTCTGCAATACGATTTCCGCCGCCTCGGGATCGGAAGTAAAGTTGAACTCGTTAAGGTTCATATGCACCGCGCCGCCCATAATATAGAGGGCGCCTATTTTTTCTTCGTCTTCGGGGTATTTTTCAAGCAAACGCGCGACGTTCGTTAACGCGCCTATGGTTACGAGATTAAGCCCTTTGTTATCGTTTATTGCCTTATGCAGAGCTTCTATCGCGTTTTTTTCGATTACGGCTTTTCCAAACGCGCCTTCTTCGTAAGTTTTAGGCAGGTGCGAAGCCGAAAGGGGCATATCGTATACGGAAGTCGCTTTTATCGGCATTCCCTCGCCCGCATAAACGGGAACTTGCCCGAAACCTCCGAGAGTAAGCAGCGTTTTAGCGATTTTCGCACGCGCTTCGGTGTTTTCGAACACGGTACTCACGCCGACAAGTTCTACTTCAGGCGAAGCCATAGCAAGAAGCAGCGCGAGAGCGTCGTCTATATCTCCTCCCACGTCCGTATCTATCCATACTTTTTTCATTGTTGTTCTCCTTACATTTTTATCGACGAGGACATAAGCCCCTGTATATAGAATTTGTTCCCGAATAAGAACAAACACACGAGCGGCAGCGACGCTATCAGATAACCCGAATACGTTATGGGCATATTCTGCGTATACTGCGTGCGCAACTCTATTACGAGCCCGGCGGAAATCGTCAACGCTTCGTAATTCGTTGAAATAACCGTCATAGGCCACAAGTAATCGTTCCAAAGCCCGTTAATCTGCATTATCGCCTGAGTTATCAGAATGGGAATGCTTACGGGAATAGCTATATTGTAGTAAATCTGAAACTGACTCGCTCCGTCTATATCCGCCGCGTTGAACAAATCCTTCGGCAACGCGCTGAACACCATTGTAAGCAGGAACACCTGCCCAACCGGCTGAGTAGTAAGCTGCGGAAGAAGTATCGCGAGCAGTTTGTTGTTAAGATGAAGATTTTTATAAAGCAGGAACTGCGGGACGAGCGTAAGGCAGCCGGGTATCATCATAAGGCAGACAACCATCATGAAAAACACCTGCTTGCCGGGGAAGTGCATCGTTGCGAACGCGTAAGAAGCAAGCGAAGAAATAAACAACGAACCTATCAAGCCGAACAGCGCCACCGCCAGAGTATTGTATACGTACCCGCCCACTTTATCGAACGCCGCGGCTAAGTTTGAAAGCTTAAGCGGCAGAGTGGGATAAAATTTGCTTATATCGTATTCAACCGTAGTTTTAAACGCGCACCATACGGACATAAGAAGAGGATATATCATACAAAATAACAATATCGCCATAGTGATATGAATAAACGTCTGCCCGATTATATGCGACCAATTAGTGCGCCAATATGATTTGCGGAAAATTTTTGCAGTCATAAATAATCGCACCTCCTACATATCCGACTGTTTCGCAAACGGACCGTAATGCATCAGTTTGAAAGCGACCAACGTCACCGCGAATATCGCGATAAACAGTATCGTTCCTATCGAACAAGCATATCCGTACCGTCCGGAAGTAAACGCGAGTTTATACATATACCAGCCCGGCACGTACGTAGTGTACCCCGGACCGCCGTTCGTCAAAATCATCTGCAACCCGTAGTCCTGCATAAGCCCGATAAATCCGAAAACGGCGAAGTATCGTATCTGCCCCAAAAGCAAAGGAAAATCTATCGTAAAAATCCTGCGCCATGTTCCGCACCCGTCGAGTTCCGATGCTTCGATCACTTCTCCCGAAATACTCATCATTCCGGAAATGTAAATCAGAATGTTCGTTCCGTTCACCCACGGGAAGCCGAGAATGATAATGGTGGAAATAACCCAGTTCGGATCGTTGAGAAAGTCTATCGTAGCACCCTCCTCGCATATCCCGAGAAATACGAGAAGTTTTGCGTATAATCCCGTCGTGGGTTCGAAAATGTTCTGCCATATCAACATACCGACGACGCCCGGGGCGACCATCGGCAAAAGCACCGCGATACGATAAAACGATTGCATTTTTTTGCTTTTAGTGTTAAATATCAGCTCCGCCATGATAAGCGGCATAAAGATACCGATTAAAAGCCTCGGAACGAGCAAAACGAACATCGTGCCGATAGAGTTTACGAAAATATCGTCGCGGAACAGTTCCACATAGTTAGAAAAGCCTATAAATTCTTTCGTTCCCGTGCCGTTCCATTTAAACAACGAAGTGACGATACCGCTTATCGCCGGGTAATAACAAAAACCTACCGCGCCGATCATAAGCGGCAATATGAACGCGTACGCCCATTTGTTTTTTACTATTCTGCGCCACAGCGTCTTTTTATTTTCCGTCATCGTCCGCCTCCGATTGCAATCCTTGCCAATCTCTCCACACTTCTTCAGTTTCAGGCTTTTCCACCGGGAACACGAATTCGCCCTTAGCCGAAACCATAAAGAACGTGGAATTCGATTCGTCCTGCAGATAAATCGTCACGTCCTCGAGCGGAGTAAGTTCGTCGCTCAAATAAACGTAAGGATAATATCTGAAAGTAATAACGCCGTCCTCGTCGGTCACGCAACGCGACGCCGGCAAAGTTCCGTTAGAAGCGTACATATAAATAGTATGACCTTCTACGGGCTTATCGTTTTTCGTCAGTTTTACGGAAATACGCACTGTGGATACTCCGTCCGCAACGAAAGTTTCGGAAGAAGCGCCGACAAGTTCGTATGCGTAGGCGTTCGCCTGTACCGCGTCGTAAGCGTACGCGCCGAAGAGCGCAAGTACGATAACTATTGCGGCAATCAAACCCGCTTTTATTTTCATTTCGCGCCTCCTATATTCCAACCGGACGTATCCAGCCCCATATTCTTTACGAACGACTGCGCGCCTTTTTGCTGAATTTCGTCTACCTGAGCATAAAACTTCTCGTCGGCAATCTCCCCGTTTACCCACCGCTCGAACGTTCTGTTGAGTCTGTCGCCGTACTCGTCCGTAAATCCCGCCGGCCACGCCGCGTCGGGTTTAATCGGAAATTTCTGAGAAATGAATTCGTCGATGAGGTTTGAATGCCCCGTTCCCTTTACCGCGCCGAGCACGCCCGCGTTTTCTATGCAAATCAACGAAACGTTCTCGGGCTTTGTAAGGAATTTAAGGAAACGCACTGCCGCGTCGAGCATTTCGGGATCGTCTTCTACCGCCGCTTTCATTATGTTAAGGCTGAGATCGGGACCGGGTTGATACGGTCCGTCCGAATACTCTACCTCGTTAACGTAAGAAGAACTGTCGGTGGATACCGGCGGCGCGACGAACACGCCGTAATCGAACGCGCGCACTACGTTGGAGTTTTCGGACGGAATCGCCCATAATCCCTCTTCGCGAATGCCGACTTCGCCGTTAAGCCATGGCGCGTTGTAGTCTATGGACGCCCAGCCTTTTTTAAGCATATTAGTGTAGTAATATTTAAGAGTCCGATACATGTCTTTCGTGTATTCGTGTTCAGTCGAGAAGACTCCCTCGAGGCAGGCTCTCGCCTGTTCCGCCGAACTCATAATGCCGTTGCCGTCGTAATCGATAACGTCCATAAGCGCGCCCGCATAAGACGGGGACACTACAGACTGGAACACCCAGGCGTCGAAAGTCGTGGTCGTATCGAAATACATCCAGGGAGCAACGCCTACGTAACCGGCGGCTTCGAGCTTTTCGGTTGCTTCTATAAACTGTTTCCAGGTGAGCGGAACGCTTTCCACGCCGGCTGTCTGAAACGCCGTTTTATTGTAAAAGTAACCTGTGGAAGCCCCCGGATAAACGGTAACGGGTATAGCCACGATTTCGCCCCTCGCGTTCACTATCGAATTGGAACTCCAGATATAATCTCTAAAAACGTCCCTCCAGGTTTCGTAGCCGCCTCCGTATTCCCATTCGTCGTCGAGGTATTCGTCCAAAGGCAAATACCAGTCGCGGTCCTGATAACGCGTTCCCCAACTGAAAGCTACCGCGGGAACGGTTCCGCCCGCTATTTGCGTGGTAAACCATTGCGCGACTTCCGAATCCATTCCGCCGACGGGCTTCGTTCTCGCCCAGACGATTTCAACGTCCGGATTTTCTTTCATAAAAGCCTCGGCTATATAATACGTGGAATTGAACACGTCGGGATCTTCGGCTGTCGGAATACGGCTGACGGACGGAGTATATCCGTGCAAATCGACCACAAGCTGAATTTTTCCCGATTTACCCGCGCTGCCGAAAAAGGGTATAAGGCACACCGCCGTCACAATGGCAGCCAATAACGCTATCGCACATTTTTTTAAAATCTTCAGTCTGTTTTCTTTCAACGCTGTCGTCCCTTTTATTTTTTTCTTAATTATATCGCCTTACGCCGTGCAGTGATACAATATTACGGCTAATAAATATCAATTTTTGGCTAACATATAAAACACGCTTGACTTTTTCAACGCTTTTGTTATGATAATTATAAATACTTGAAAGGAAAACCAATCGGACAAATAAGGGCGATTTTATGTTCAATACCAATATTATTTTTTATTTTCAGCGAAAGGATACCAGTGATTTCAAAGTAAATCTTCATACGCATAAATGTTATGAATTGGTTTATTATTTCTCGGGAAAAGGTCACTGCCGCGTTGCGAACAAAGAATGCGAATACCGGACGGGCAGCCTTGTTCTCATCCCTCCCGAACAAATTCACAACGACGTCCACTACACCGCGTGTTCTCTGTGTTGTATAGGATTTACGCTTGAAACAGGGGACTTTTCCGATTATTACGGAAGCTTTCAGGATACTTCCGGGAAAATAAACGCATACCTTTCTATGATAGATACGGAATTCAAAGAACAGAAGCCCGACTGCATGATAGCAATCAATAATCTTATGGAAAATATTTTGCTCGAAATAAAAAGATCGGCAAACAGATACCCGGAAAAACTCGTAGATTACACGGATACGATCCGCCGCGCGCTGAACTACATCGACGAATATTTTCTCACCGACGTTTCGAAAGAGCAGCTTGCAGCCATTTCAACATACTCATACGACCGTTTCCGCCACATTTTCAAAAACGTAATGGGCGTTTCGCCAAAACAATATATTATCAATAAACGGCTGGAATATTCAAAATCGTTGCTCGCAAATACAGACGAATCGATTACGGAAATATCGTATAAGTGCGGTTTTTCGTCCACTTCGCACTTCATACAGGTATTCAAGCAGGCAACCGATCTTACGCCGATAGCCTATCGCAAGCAACTTCGCTCCGAACACGTATTTTCTTCAACCCAAACGACTTACGAAAAGTAAATTCGATTTTTTAAAATTTAAATTATATGACGGCAGCAAAAAGGCGCGACGGAATTTTTCCGCCGCGCCGAAGTTTTTAAGAAATTTTTTACAGCTCGAACTTTAAGGTAAGTATTTCGTAAGGCTTAACCGAAACGGTTACGCAGTTACCGTCCGACTTAATCGCAGAAAGAATTTTGTTGCCGTCCGCAGATATTTCTTTTACCGATTTTACCGCGTTTTTGTGCGAAATACGTACTTTTTCCGTTTTATCGGAGTAATTTCTCACTCTCACGACAACGCCGCCGTCAATGTTTAAAACGTCCGATATAACGCAGTTCTTCGCGTCGATGGAAAGGTAAGAAGCTTCAAGCGGTTTTTTGCCCGTTCCTCTACCCGTAATAGAACTGAACGACACGGGAGTCATATAATCTCTGACAGTTTCGTCTATACGTTTGAAGTCGAGTTTTTCTATCGGAGTAATAGCGAACTCAATGTTGTATTCGCCGTATTCGGGGTATCTGTCCGGATCGGAGCTGCCCCTCATAAGGTCTATCTTCAAAACGTTGCCGCTGAGTCTGAAGCCGTATTTGTTCTTGCAAATCAACACGAAGCCTCTGCCGTCTTTCCCCACTACCGTCACGCATCTTGCGGCGGGGAAATCGAGTTCTCTGTCCTCTTCTGCTTTGACGCTTTCTCCGAAGTCTTTAATCACTTTCGCGCCCTCTTCGAGCGGAATGTTGAATGCGAGTTGCGGAACGAATCTGCCGGGTACGCCTAATTCCTTCCAGTTGCATCTCACTTCGTACTTCAAAAGATTGCCTTCGATATTCGTGTTTATTACCAAGTCAGAATTTTCGAATTCGATTTTAGAGGTGTAGCCCTTTCTCAGTTTGCCCGCGTTCATTCCGTACGCAATATAAGGCGAAAGTTTGGTTACCTCCGAATATCTTCCCACAAGCCACGCAGTCATACCCTGATTTTCTTCCTTAACGAAAGTGAAATAACCGAAATTTTCGGCGGGTACGCTCTTGCCCGTGGTTTTATCCGTGAGTCTTTTAACAGCCAAATCCGAAGTGTCGAACTCGACCTTTATCTTATCGTTTTCCAAATCATAATTTTTGGGAAGCTGAGTTCTTTCCGGATCGCACGCGTGTTCGAGACCGAAAGTTTTAAGCTCGAGCGGTTTTTTCTTGATTAAAACCGTGTTGTAACCGAGTGACGGCAATTTTACATTAACAAGTACTCTTACGAATTTGTGCGCCCAGAATTCCTGCGGAGCATAGTCGAGAAGCTGTAAATCGAGAATTGTTCCGTCGGACGTTACCGCCTCCACGTTGTTAAAATCCGCGTCCCAATCGAACACCGGAATTTCAACGTTTACGTTCCTTTCAAACGGCAAAGAGTTGAACAGAACGAACGCGCGCGCCTTGCCGTCGCTTCTCGAAACGTCGTACGAACCGTGGTTTCCGCCGACGTAACCGCCGCCCGCACCCTCTGAAGTAAGGTTGCCGTTTTTATCTACGGTCATAAACTCCGCCCAAACGGAATAGTCGACGTTTTCGGAAATATCCCTTAAAGCGAGCGCGCGCAAACTGTCCGCGCGGGCGTTGGCTTCTTCCATTATGCCGAGACCGTATACTCTCGAATCCTCCATACAGCTGCCGGGAATTATATCGTGGAAGGTGTTGAACATTACTTTTTGCCAAGCTTCTTCCATTCCTTTCGATCTGTCCTTTCCCCCGTCCATATATCCGAGCGCAAGAAGGGCGTCCGCCGAAAGAAGATTGTTTTCAGACCTTGCGTACAGATTTTTGATTTTCGATTGCGAGGTGTAGCAACCGTCGAACACCGCGTTAAGCTCGCCCTCTCTCGTTACAAAGGTGTTTTTCAGCGTTTCGAGGTATTCGAAATACTCTCTGTAAGTGCCGTATCTCACCGTAGGATACAGAGGGTAGGTTTTCATTTCGTCTATGATATCGAGTTCTTTTCTCGTCGCTCCGCCGCCGTGATCGCCCACGCCGAATACCTGCAGGCATTTCTCCGTGCCGTATTCCTTTGCAAACGCGGGAGCAAAACGAATCTGATCCCTCAAATCTTTGGTTATTATGCCGGAATTATACCACATAGGCTCTCTGTACGTAAGCACTTCCGCACCCGACTGAGCCTTCCAGTTGAATATAAAATTTTCCTTGTCGCCACGGCAGTGATAAAGCCATTTAATGCCGCTTTTCGCGTAAATTTCGGGCATAAGACCGTTATGACCGAACGTATCGGGGAGGAAAGAAAGACTTAAATCTTCCGGCTTTAAATCAAACAAGCCGCAGAGATAATTCTTTGCGTACATAATCTGTCTTAAATGCGTTTCGGGAAGGGGCATGTTCATATCGGATTCAACCCAAGCCGAAGCGGTTATTTCCCATCTGCCCTCTTTTACTCTCTGCTTGATTTCCTCGAGCATTTCGGGATCGTAGTCTTCGACTATCTTGTAGCACGAAGCCTGAGACTGCCCGAAAGTGAAGTCGTACTGTTTCATAAGGTCGAGAGTCGTTCTGAACGTGGAAAGAGTTATTGCGACCGTTTCGTCGAAGCCCCACATCCAGTTCATATCGATATGCGCGTGAGCAATGTAAAGAACTTCCTTTACATTGTCCTCTTTTTTTACGGGCATAAGAATAGCCTCGAGCTTTTCGATGTCGCCGCTATTTACGCCGTTTTTGTCTATATAGTCTATAACTTCGTCGAATTCCTTATCGAAGTTTTTACCTGCTAATTCGGCAACGTCGTGCAGATAGCGGATTTCGAAGTATAAACGTCTGAACTCGTAACTTCCGAATTTAGTTTGTTTGTTTTTTTCGAGCAAATCGAATTTCATAAATATCTCCCTCTTTTTTAAATACGGCGTTCGGCTTTCCGAAAAAGATTTAACTTTTTAAATAATGCCTTAATCGACGCCGCACAGAAACAATTTTATTTTACAATAAAAAAAAAAATTCCGCAATCGTTTTAGTATATATTTTTCTTTGCGGATATTCTCTTTTTTAAAACCCCGAAGGTTATGTTATGAACCTTCGGGGTTTTTCGTTCTACTTCGGAGATGTAATATTCTTATTTGTTAAACACGACGGTTACGGTCGTGCCGAGTCCCAAATCGCTGTCTATAGAGAGCGTCGCGTTGTAAAGCGCGCATATGTGCTTTACTATGGCAAGCCCGAGCCCGGTGCCTCCCGTTTTTTTCGAGCGGGATTTGTCTACCCTGTAAAATCTTTCGCAAAGCCTCGGAATATTCTCTTTCTCTATTCCTATGCCCGTATCCGACACTTTAAGGGTAACCGTTTCGTCGCTTTCCGTTATTTCCACGTCGACCTTTCCGTTCTCCGCGTTGTAGTTTACCGCGTTGCCGCAAAGGTTCTCCACGAGTTCGAAAATCTTTTTCGAATCTCCGAGGATAACGCCCTTTCCGCTTACCGTCGCGGTTATGTTTTTTTCGTTTATTTTAGGCGAAAGCTCGTTTATGACTTCATCGGCTATCTCTTTTAAATCTACTTCCGCAGTAACCGTTTCGACTTTTTCGCCGTTTTCGAGTCTGCTCAGCTCAAGCATATCCGAAATAAGCGAAGCAAGGCGTATGCTTTCGGTATGAATCCTATGCACCTGCTTTTTGGAAGCTTCGTCCAAATCTTTTTGCATAAGCAATTCGGACAACCCCTGCATTACCGCTACGGGCGTTTTCAGCTCGTGAGAAGCGTTCGCGAAAAAGTCGCTCTTCTGCCGAGCCATCTCTTTTTCAGCCGTTATATCGGTAAAAATAACTATCGAGCAAACTCCTCCGCCGTTTATGCCCTCGGCTTTCTTCGTTACAACCGAAAGTATTCTGCCCTTATACGGATATTCGGAAACGGTATCTTCTCCTATGTGCGCGGAGAGGAATTCGCAAAGAGGCAAATCGTCTATCAAAAACATCATATCTTTGCCGGAAACGTCCGTTTCGCAACCGAAGAGATTTAACACGCTTTTGTTTGCGAGAATTATCTTTTTGTTTCCGTCTATCGCGAAAATGCCCTGCACAACGCTTTCGAGTACGGTATTCAGCTTGTTGCGCTCTTCCGTTTCCTTGCGGATAAGTTTGTGCGTGCCGGCGTTAAGGTCGTTAATTTCGTTGAGTACGGCGTACATTTCCGGATCTTTCGAATCCGTCTTTATAGGCTTATAATTGCCCTTATTCAGATTTTGCAGGCTGACGCTTACGTCGTTTATCTTTTTAGTAACCTGACCTGAAATAAGGTTTGCAAAGAACAGCGAACATGCGAGAGAAATACACAGCACTACTATAAACGCGGGTATCGTCATACCGATATAATCGTTTATTTCGCTGCTTTTTACCGCCAGTCTGAGAACTACTTCGCTTCCGTCGTCGAGCGAGGTTTTAATCGCGTAGTACGTCATTTCGTGACCGAGCGTCTGCGAGTATCTGTCCACCGCGCGGGGCGTGCCTTTGACGGCGTTCTGAAACTCCTCTCTGTTCAGGTGGCTTTCCATGGGCGATTTCATATCGCTCTCGTATAAAACCTTGCCTTGCAAATCGATAACGGTTATACGGTAAGCGTTGCCGCCTGAATGATAATCGGAAAACTTTTCGAAATCGTCCGCGTCGTTCAAAAGCATGCCGACAAGTTTCGTTTCTTCAACAAGCCTGTTGGTTATAATCGCCTTGGAGCTCGTTTTTACCGCGATAATTCCGTAAGCGAACATAATGAGCGCACATACGAACGTAAGCAGAAAAATCTGCAAAAACATCTTCTTTTTCATTTATCTTCAAAACGGTACCCGATACCGCGCACGGTAACGATACAGTCTTTTCCTCCCGCATTTTTGATTTTTTCTCTTATCGAAGCGACGTGCATATCGAGCGTTCTCGTTTCGCCCATATAATCCTCTCCCCATACTTCGCGGAAAAGCTCGTCCCTCGTAACCGTAACGCCGGCCTTGCCTATAAGAAGCTTTAAAAGAGCGAATTCTTTCAGCGTAAGCCCCAAATCGGCGTCCTTATAAAACGCCTTGTACAGATTATTGTCGATGACGAAACCGTTTGCGTTGGTTACGTAAAGCTTTGCCCTGCGAAGATTGGTTTTTACCCTTGCGAGAAGCTCGAGAACGGAAAACGGCTTTGCCATATAATCGTCCGCGCCTTTATTAAGCCCTTTAACGAAGCTGACTTCGTCCGACTTCGCGCTGACGCATATTACGGGAATTTTCTCGTCTTCCTCCCTTATTTTCGTAAGAACGGTAAAACCGTCCATCTCGGGGAGCATTATGTCGAGAATAACGAGGTCGGGGCGTTTTGCTTTGAACGCGTTGAGAAAATCGATACCGTTATCGAATATTCTCGTTTCGTAGTATTCTTCGAACGCGCCCTCGTAAACTTCCTGCATTCCCTCGTCGTCTTCGACGATATAAATCAATTCTTTCATTAAAATTTCTCGTGTACTCCGGTTTCGTTATATTTTGCCCACTCGGCAACGTTTACGGCGTGATCGCCTATTCTTTCGAGATATTTCGCAATCATCATCAGTTCTATCGCCTGATCTCCGTTTGCGCCGTCCTTTTTGATTAACTCTATAAGCTCGTTTTTGACGGTTATAAAGAGTTCGTCCACCTTATCGTCGAGCTTGATAACCTCGTCGGCAAGCGCCTCGTTATTGTTTATGAACGAATTAACGCTGCCCCTTACCATTTTTACCACTATGCTGCCCATTGCGGTAATGTGTTCGAGCTTCTTTATATATCTGTCGCCCGGCATAGTGTATACCAAATCGCCTATATCGCTCGCCTGGTCACCGAATCTTTCTATATCGGTTATCATTTTAAGCGCGGTGGAAACTTCTCTGAAGTCCTTTGCCACAGGCTGTTGCTTTAACAATATGCGCATGCAACGCTTTTCTATATCCATTTCGTAATCGTCAACGCGTTTATCCGCCTGACTTACGCTTCTGCCGAGTTCTCTGTCGTGATTGACGAGAGCGAGCAGGGCGTTGTCTATCATCTGCTCGGTAAGTCTGCACATTTCGACGAGTTCGGTTTTAAGTTCCGAAAGTTCTTCTTCGAACAATTTTCTTACGGACATTGTTTTTACTCCTTTATTATATTGTATTTTGCGATTAAAATCAACCGAATCTTCCGGTTATGTATCTTTCGGTGCGTTCGTCCTTTGGCGACGTGAAAATATCGTCGGTATTTCCGTATTCTATAAGCTCTCCGAGTAGGAAAAACGCCGTTTTATCCGCGATACGCGTGGCTTGCTGCATGTTGTGCGTAACTATAACTATCGTTACGTCCTGCTTAAGTTCGTCTATAAGCTCCTCGATTTTGCCGGTAGAAATAGGATCGAGAGCGCTTGTCGGTTCGTCCATAAGGAGAATTTTCGGTTCCGCCGCGAGCGAGCGCGCTATGCAAAGCCTTTGTTGCTGTCCTCCGGAAAGTCCGAGCGCGGATTTGTTGAGGCGGTCTTTAAGCTCGTCCCACATCGCCGCCTGACGAAGAGATTTTTCCACTATGCGGTCGAGCTCTGCTCTTTTTCTTATTCCGAAAGTTCTCGGTCCGTAAGCTATATTGTCGTACACGCTCATCGGGAACGGGTTCGGTTTCTGAAACACCATTCCTACGTTTTTCCTGAGCTCGTTGACGTCTATTTTTCCGTATATATCCGTATCTCCGACCAAAAAGGTGCCTTCAATCTTGCAATTTTCCACAAGGTCGTTCATTCTGTTGAAGCACTTTAAAAAAGTGGATTTACCGCAACCGGAAGGTCCTATAAACGCCGTTACCTGCTTTTCGGGTATTTCCACGCTAACGTCTTTCAGCGCGTGAAAATCGCCGTACCAAAGGTTTGCGTTTTTTACGGAAATGCTTTGCCCGTATCGGCTTATTTCCTTAGTATTTGCCATTATTTTTCTCCTTGCAACTTTTTGTTGATTCTGCCCGCGATGACTTCTGCCAAAAGGTTAAGACCTATAACTATTACGACAAGAACTACTGCGGTACCGTACGCTTCGTTTATATACCAGCCTTCGCCGGACAGCCTGTACAGCGCGACTGCGAGGGTGGCGTTACTGTCAAGATACCCTTGCGGAATTGCCGATATTACCGAACCCGCCGTATAAATAAACGGGGCGGATTCCGATATAACTCTTCCCATTGCGAGTATAATCGCGGACGTTATCCCGGGGAGAGCGGACGGTAAAACTATTTTGAAAATAGTGCGCAATTTGCCCGCGCCGAGCGCGAAACTGCCCTCTCTTAAACTGTCCTGCACCGATTTAAGGCTTTCCTCGGTAGAACGCACTATCGTAGGAAGCAACATTATGCTTATCGTAAGCGAGCCCGAAAGAACGGAGCTTGTGCCGCCGATAAGAGCGACGAACGTTATCATTCCGAAAAGCCCGTAAACTATGGACGGAACGCCGTTCAGAAGGTCTATCGCCCCGCGGATGATTTTTACGAAAACGTTATTTTTCTTTGAGTATTCGTTTAAGAATATCGCCGTGCAAACGCCTACGGGAACAGCTATCAGAAGGCTCAGCGCAACCACCATAAGCGTTGTGACAATAGCCGGAAGAATAGTGATTTGCTCGCTGTCGAACTCGTATTTTCCGAACAACAGATGCGGATTGGAAATAAGGCTCGGCACGCCCTTTACGAGAACGAAACCTATTACGAGAAGAAGTATAGCTCCGGAAAGCACGCCGGCAACTACGGACGCTCCCGCACCTAAGGATGCGGTTTTTATTTTGCTTTTGAATACGGAGATCGCGTCTTTTATCTTTACAAGCACTTTGTTATTCGCAAGGCGTTCGCTGTTATATATCTTCGCAAACAATCCCTTGCCGCTAACTTCGCTCGCAATAGCTTTTTTCGAAATCAAGCCGAAAATAAGATTTACTATCAGCACGAATACGAGAAGAACGACGCCGGTTGCGACAAGCGAACCTAACTGAACTTCGCCCGCGTAACTCATTTCCATAACTATGTTCGCCGTAAGCACGCGGAAGCTGTTGAAAAGCGACTTCGGATAAGCGACCGAGTTTCCGGCTACCATAACCACCGCCATCGTTTCACCGAGCGCGCGCCCTATGCCGAGCACGAGCGACGCGGTTATTCCCGACCTTGCCGCTCTTATAACCGTTCCGAACACTGCCTGAGAGTGAGTGGAACCGAGCGCAAGCGAACCTTCGTAATAGCACGACGGCACGGCTTCGAGACTCGTTTTGGAAAGAGACACGACGGTTGGCATTATCATAATGCCGAGAATAAGGCAGGTAGCCAAAAGTCCGCTTCCGTTATTCGGCGCAAGGTTCGAAAGAAGCGGGAGAAGAAATACTATTCCGAAAAAGCCGTACACTACCGACGGAATACCCGCAAGCAGGTTTACCGTGGAAGAAAACACTTTTTTAAGACGTTTGGGACAATAGAAAACTATAAACACCGCGGTGAAGTACCCGAGAATGCCGCCGAAGATAATCGAACCGAGAGTTGCCGCAAGCGTTCCGACAATCATCTTGAAGATGCCGTAAGAACCCGAAAGCATCGCGTCCTGATAGGTATCGAGCCTGTCGGGCGACCAGTTGTCTCCGAACACGAAATCGAAAAAGCCGATTTTGGCAAATGCCGGGAAACTTTTCACCAACATAAAAATAAATATGGCAGCAACGGCAATCACACATATTATTGCCGCCGCCATAAATACTATTTTTCCTATTTTTTCAGTCTTTTTTGTTTTACTGCCGATCATATTAACCTACGATTTCACTGAACTTAGCGACGTTTCCGCTGAAAATATCGTACAGCTGTTTTAACGTAAGGTCGTTTATCGAAGCGTTCCCGGTGTTTACGATAACCGCAACCGCGTCGAGGCACACGTTGAAGCTGTTTATTCCTTCTTCCTTCACGCTTGCCGAGGAAAGACCTATTACGTTGCCGTTTTTATCGCCTTTAGCCGCGCTCTTGCCCATTCCAGAACCCTGAAGGTCGAGTGTGAACAACTCGTCTGCGGTTTTTCCGTAAAGAGCCGCATATCCGCTCATAGCCTTTTTGATGAACTTTTCCATCGAAGTGGAGCCGTTTATAGTGATTTTACCGCCTACGGGCAATTCTGCTTTAGCTTCGAATTCTTCAACGGGGATAGCAGCTTCGCCTGCGTTTGCTCTCTTTGCGGGGTCCGCAAGGTAGATGCAACCTGCGTCGTTTGCGTGCTGTTCGGACGCTCCGCTCTTTAAGTAGAGGAGGAAGTCCGCCGTTATCGGGTTAAGAGTCGTTACCGAACTCGTCATTACCACGAAAGGTCTTTGTATCGCATAGCTTCCGTCGAGAACCGTTTCCGCGGAAGGAGTTATTCCGTTTACTTTTACTACTTTAACGGTTTCGTTTACAGAACCGAGGGATATGTAACCGATGGAGTTTACGTCGCTTGCGACTTTGCTCATTACGTTACCCGTTTCTTTCTGGATGTCTGCGTTGGAAGTCGTTCTGTAAACTTTCTTTCCGTCTACGGACATTTCAAGGAAGTTGCCGTTGCCGTCCGTTACTACTTTATCGAAAGCTTCTCTCGTTCCGCTTCCCTGCTCTCTTGCAACTACGGTAATATTCTTTTCCACGTTATTGCACGCGGTGAGCCCCGGCACGCATAACACCATTAAAGCCAAGGAAACAATCATTGTCAGTAATTTTTTCATTTCTTTAATCTCCTTTTCTTTTGATTACGCCTACATTATACGGCTTTTTTTTGCATGCAACTATCACTTTTTCGTTTGGCAAACGTAAAGTTTATGTAAATTTTTCAATCTCGAGAAAAAAACGCGGCAGAGCGACAACGTTCGGCTAAGGATAAAGCCGACGAGAGCTGTACTTTCGCCTCTGCAAAAAAAA
>JALEKY010000016.1 GCA_022768945.1 Christensenellaceae bacterium
TGTTTTTATTAGGCGGAATGGCTATAAGCGCGATTGAAAATTTGCCTATTACGTCATGCCTTTACGAAACAGCTTCCGCCGTCGGCACGGTAGGTCTTACTCTCGGAATTACCCCGACGCTCGGAATTGCGTCCAAGTTGATTTTGATATTATCTATGTTTTTCGGACGCGTCGGCGGAATGACGTTGATATATGCCGCTTTCGGCGTAAATAAAAAGCAAGTGGCAAAGCTGCCGACGGATACGATTGCAGTAGGATAGCCGACGCTTGAAATCGGGTTCGGTTAAAGGTTACTAAAGAAGTCTTTATAGTCGGTTAAGGAGGTTTTTATATATGAAAACGAAATCTGTTTTATTGATAGGTCTCGGACGGTTCGGAAAATATATCGCGATGAAATTGCACGAATTAGGACACGAAATCATGGCGGTAGACGAAAACGAAGAAAGAGTCAACGACGCTATGCCATTTGTAACTAACGGACAAATCGGCGACAGCACAAACGAAGCGTTATTGAAATCGCTCGGCGTAAAAAACTACGACGTCTGCATTGTAACTATCAGCGGCGACTTTCAAAGTTCTCTTGAAACGACCTGCTTATTAAAGGAATTGGGGGCGAAAAAAGTTGTGTCGCGTGCGGAACAGGACGTTCAGGCGAAATTTCTTCTGCGTAACGGCGCGGACGAAATTATTTATCCCGAAAAACAACTCGCCGTATGGGCGGCGATCAGATACAGTTCCGATCATATTCTCGATTACATAGAACTTGGTGATTCCTGCTCGATATTCGAAGTTTCCGTTCCGTCGGCGTGGATAGGAAAATCGGTTGTAGAAATCGATATACGCAGAAAATACAACGTAAATATTATCGCCACAAAGAAAAACGGAAAGATAAATGCCGTTGTTACTGCCGACACTATTCTTTCCGGAGACGAAACGCTTTTAGTTCTTGGGGAATACAAAGCAATGCGGAAATGCTTTGATATTTAACAACCGTAAAGAAGGTGACTTTTTGGAAGACGTAATACTTATTATTGCGGTAATCGCAGTTATGATTTTCGGTTTTTTCATTATGAAAAGGCTTGACGTCTTCTTGGAGGAAAACAGAAAAGCAATTGCAAAGGAACGAGAAGAAAAATACAGTCCGCTCGAATTCATTGACACAGAAAATTTTATGATGCTTATTTACAAGTATAATAGTTTTGAAGAACTCACGCCCGAAATACTGCGTGTTCATCGAAAAAGTCGTTGTTCACGAAAAGACGAAAGTCGACGGACATTACAGACAAACGGTAGAAATCTTTTACAATTTCGTCGGAGCAATCGACCGACCGATATGGGGAGACGAACTTACCGACAAAGATGGTTAAAACCAACAAATAGCATGAGCAAAGGCGTGGCATCACGCCACGCCTGACTCTGAACCGTGCGCCTTTACCGAAAATTCCCTATGGAAACTACGGTAAATCGTTCGGGCTTTTTTCGCGTCTGCGAAGTTTTAAATTTTCGCGTCAGGGATTTTAAGGGAGAGGATTGCCGTTTCCGTTATGCGTTCGGGTGGCGAAGAGGACGGGTTCCGCTTATTTTAACGCTGTTTTAACAGGGGGATTATTACTTATAAAAAATATAAGAATATTTTTTAAAACGATTGTAAAAAACCGCCCGATATGATATAATCTAAACAAGTGATATTTCAGATAAGGAGAAGTGCTTTGAGTCAGAAACCCGAAACCTCGAAAAAGAATCGAGAAGGACTTTTTACCGCCGAATCGTTCGGAATGGCGCTCGTGTTGTATTCCGTCCTTTCGATTATTTTTTTACTGCTCAGCGACGTGCTTTTCGGTAAGCAATGGTTTTATACGCAGTTTTTTTACGGCGTATTCGGCTATTTTTCTTTTGTTTTTTTCGTTGTTTTTACCTATCTCGGCGTAAGTATCGTTTTAAATAAAAGCAGGTCGTCTGGTAACGGCGGAAAGGCGGTTCTCATTATTTTGTTTTTGGCGTTGCTCGGTTGTCTATTGCAGACCGTTACCGCGGGCGACGTAAGCGGCGGCTTTGCTTCTTACGTGAACGGTTGTTATGAAAGAGGCAAAGACGGAATAACCACGTGCAGCGCGGGCGGCGCGGCTTTCGCCGTGTTGGCTTATCCTTTACTTGCCGTTTTTTCGCCCGTCGGATGTTACGTGGTTTACCCTGTTTTAATGCTTATAGACGTGTATTTCCTTTTCAGAGCTTCGGTTAAGGCGGCAGTCAGAAAAGCCACGGCAAAGAAGCTTAAAAAGGAAGACGTGGCGGGTGTAAAAGCATATCCGGACGACGGTTTCGATTTTAATACTTCGCCGCAGATGCAGCCGGTGAAGAATTCGCTTTATTTCGGTCAGGGGACGGGTACTTTTACTTCTCCGTCGGCAAGGCAGATGAAGTCCGAAAAAGATCGTTCGCTCAATATTTTGTATCCGGACAGAAACGCTTACCGTAATAACGGCGGCATGCCGAAAAACAATCTTAATTTCAATCAAAACGTTCGCGATTTTAATCAGAACGGAAGAGATAACGGACAAAACGGCAGAGCTTCCGTTGTTAACTCGGATACGATGTCCGGGCTTGCTTCGAGAAGAACGGGCGATTTTGCCGGTTTAACATACGGAAAAGGATACGATTATAATTCGAATACTTCGAAGCCGTTCGTTACCGACAGAGATGAGGGCAGAAACGACGGGCAGAATTTCGGCTCGCGCGCAACCGTTTCGGAGCTCAGAACGGACAGAGGAAGTTATACGACGGATAACGGCACTCGTGGCGGAAACAATCAAAACAATTACGACTCGGACAGACGTTTTACCTCTGCAAACGACAGAGGAACGACCGAAGGCACTCTTAACAACAACCGCGGGGTAACTCTCGGTGAAGCCGTAAACGGCGGTGGTTTTTCGTTTTTGCGAGGCAGGGAAACTTCTGGCGGAGTTAATCCGTTCGAGGGCGAAAGAGGAAGAAATTTCGATACCGACTTCAGAATGCGCGACGGCGACCGCGAAAGCAGAGGCGAAGGTTTGTTTTCCCGCGGGCAAAACACCTATTCCGAAATGCAAAAGGGCGTTGAAAACAAGGGAAATTCCGGCACCGAAAATTTCCGTAATTCGAGAAGAGATTTGTTTGAGCAATCGTTTGATAAATATGATGGCGGGAAAGACGTTCGAGGTCGCGTACAGGGAGAAAATGCAGAGCCTTACATCGGTCAAAACGGCGGCGAATTCATTAAACCCGACCTTGAAACGAAAACGCCCGATACTCCGGACTTTTCCGTTTACGACCATAAAGACAGGGCTCGCAATTCCGCGGATATTATAATGCGCGAGAACGTTACGCCCGTTCAGCCCGATTTTACCCGCACGCCGTTTACCGATAAATGGGATTATTCTCAAGGGAAAAAGAAAGCCGAGGTTACCGAGCTCGCTTCGGACGCGTTTCCGTCCGACTTTCCCGAAAATACGGAAAACACTACCGAAACGGGCAGGAGAGAGAAGTCGGAAACTAAGGGCTCTGCTCGCGACGACGTTCGACAGTCTGCGGCGGGAGAATCGAAAATTCCCGGCTATATGAGCGAGGAAAAGAAAACTGTTTTCTCGGTGCCCGACGAGGGCAGAGCTTCGGTCGTAACGGGGCAGGGGCAACAGAAAGCCCCTGCGGAGGAAAAACCTTCCGATCAGCTCGCTCTAAACGAAAAATTGGAGTATATCGGTATACCCGAAATGCCGATAAATTACAAATACAACGAACCGCCGCTCGATTTGTATAAAGACGGACTTGCGACGGCTTCCGATCAGGATAACGACGTAGAGGAACGTTGCGGAATAATCGAGTCGACGCTCGAAAGTTTCGGTATTCCGGCAAAGGTCGAAAACGTCGTAAAAGGTCCTACGCTTACGAGATACGAAATTTCCATTCCGGAAGGCGTTCCTGTAAACAAGGTTCCTCCGAGGGCGAGCGACCTCGCGATGAGGCTCGCGGTCGAGTCGATACGTATCGAAGCGCCTATCCCGGGGAAAAGCCTTATCGGTATCGAAATGCCTAATTCCAAAAAGGAAATGGTCAGAATTAAAGACCTTTTGCTCGAGGAAGATTACAAAAAGAAAGGCAACGGACTTTCCGTCGTTCTCGGTAAGGACGTCGTAGGAAATCCCGTTATAACGGATTTAACCAAAACGCCGCATCTTCTCGTCGCAGGCGCGACAGGTATGGGCAAGAGCGTATTTTTGAACACGATGATAATGAGTCTCGTTACAAAATACAGCCCGGCGGATTTAAGACTCGTACTTGTGGATCCCAAGCAGGTTGAATTTTCAATCTACGAGAATATGCCGCATCTTCTTATCAATCAGATTATAACCGAAGCGCCGCTTTGTATAGCGATACTCGATTGGGCGATTGAGGAAATGGAAGAGCGTTATAAGATTTTCAGAAGCTGTTTTGCTCAGAAAATAGACGAATACAACGCTCAGATTAACCCGAAAAAACAAAAGAGAATGCCGAAAATCGTCATCGTTATAGACGAGCTCGGAGATTTGTTCAGCATAAGCAGTCAGGTAAAACGCGATATCGAAGACAGAATTAAGCGTTTGACTCAGAAAGCGAGAGCCGCAGGTATTCACCTTGTCGTAGCTACTCAAAGACCTGACGTTACGGTTATTACGGGCGTTATCAAGGCGAACTTGCCTTCGCGCGTCGCGTTCAAGGTTATGACTTTTGCCGATTCTTCCACGATTTTGGGAGAGGGCGGTGCCGAAAAACTTCTCGGTGACGGCGATATGATATTCAAAACTTCGAATTCCGCGTTGCTTCGCCGTATTCAGGGCGCGTACGTATCGAAAGAAGAACTCGTTTCGGTGCTCGGATATATAAAAGACAACAACGTAGGTTATTACGACAGCAACGCGCAGTCTTTCCTTAACGAAAAGAAAGCGAGCACTCAGAACGGCGGATATGCCGCTTCGGCTTCTTTCGGAGACGGCGGTGTAGATGTAAACGAAGACGCGGGTATGTACAACGGCGTTCCGCTCAGGGATATTCGCGCTCTCAGAGAAGTTATCATAAAAAAGAGCGCGTCGATTTCGCTGCTGCAACGTAGCTTTTCTATGGGTTATTCTACGGCGGGCAGACTTATCGACTGGATGGAAAAACAACACTATATTTCCGGTTTCGAAGGCTCGAAAGCGAGAAAAGTGCTTATTACGATGGAAGAATTCGAACAGCTTTACGGAGGTGCTAACTTAGATTGACTTCGCTTAAAGATAAAAAAATCGCCGTGATTTCTCTCGGTTGCGATAAAAACCGCGTAGATACCGAGAAAATGCTCGGCGTTATAGAAGATTTCGCTTCGCTTACTTCGAATGCCGAAGAAGCCGAAATTATTATAATCAACACGTGCGCTTTCCTCGCTTCGTCGAGGAAAGAGGCGATCGAAACGATTATAGAGTTCAACGGCTTACGGGAAGCGGGCAAGCTTGAAAAACTCGTAGTGACGGGTTGTTTACCTCAGAAGTTTATAGGGGAGATTTTCGACACGCTTACCGAAGCCGACGTTTTTCTCGGTTTCCTCGATTACGATTTGCTTAAAGAAGCTCTTATCGAGAGTTACGAGACGGGTGAGAGAGTTAACTATGTCGGAAGAAAAAAGACGGTCGAAAGCAAAAAGAGGATTGTTTCCACGCCCTTGCACTACGCTTATTTAAAGATTGCGGACGGCTGCAACAATCGTTGCACGTACTGTCTTATTCCTTACATAAGAGGCAAATACGTTTCTGTTCCGAAAGAAGATCTTATAAAAGAAGCTTCGTCGCTCGGAGACGTTTCCGAGCTTATACTCGTTGCGCAGGATATAACGCGCTACGGCGAGGATTTGTACGGGAAAATGTCGCTTGTAGAGCTTATAAAAGAGCTTTCCAAGCTTGAAAATATAGGGTATATAAGGCTTTTGTATTGTTATCCGGACGTTATCGACGACGAACTTATCGGTGAAATACGAGATAACCCGAAAGTCGTTAAGTATATCGATATTCCCCTTCAGCATGCGGACGACGTCATACTTAAGACGATGAACAGAAAGGGGAACAGAGACGGTTATTTAAGTCTTATAAATAAACTGAAAACGGAAATACCGGGAATAGCGATCCGTTCAACGTTTATTGCAGGTTTCCCGGGGGAAGACGAGCAGGCGTTTGAGAATTTAAAGTCTTTTCTGTCGGATGCAAAACTGTTTAACGCCGGTTTCTTCGCATATTCGAGAGAAGAGGGCACGCCCGCGTATAAGCTTAAAAATCAGGTTTCGTATAAAATCAAGCAAAAACGGGTAAAAGAGCTGTATTCGCTTCAAAAGAATATTTCAAAGCAAAATCTTTCTACGTTTAAAGGCAAGGTCCTTAAAGTGCTTTGCGACGGTATAAATTACGATAAACAAATGTTTGAAGGTCGGGCTTATTTCAATGCGCCGGATATAGACGGAAAAGTATATTTTACGTCCGAATCCAATGTTGAACAAGGTAAATTTTACGAAGTTTTCGTTGAGAGGACGGACGCTTACGACCTTTACGGGAGAATATACAATGAACTTACCTAACACTCTATCGCTTATCAGAATAGTACTTGTGCCGATATTTACAGCGCTGTTTTTTCTTACGGTAATCGCGCCTGTCAATTATTTGCTCGCGTGCATAGTATTCTGCGCGGCGGCTTTCACCGACTTTCTGGACGGATATATTGCGAGAAAATATAATCTCGTTACCACGCTCGGCAAGTTTCTCGATCCTATCGCGGATAAAATACTCGTTTCAAGCGCGCTAATAGCGCTTACGGTAACCATTCCCGACGGGTGGATGAAAACGGCTTATACCGTTGCCGTGTGCGTTATAATGGCACGCGAACTCATGGTAAGCGCGTTCAGGCAGATTGCCGCTACGAAAAATTTCGTAATGGCTGCCGATATGGCGGGTAAAATCAAAACCGTTTTTCAGGATTTTGCTATTATAATTCTGCTTCTTTGGCTCTATCTCGATATAGAAATCGTGTTTTACGTCGGGCTTGCTCTTACGGGAGTCGCTACCGTTCTGACGATAGTTTCAGCCGTAAATTATCTTGTAAAGAACAGAGCGGTTTTGAAGAATGACTGAGAATTTTTATAACGGCGAAATGCGTTCGGACTGCGGCAATTATATGCAAAAACTCGTAATCAAAGCTTTTTACCCGAGTTCGGAGAATATGAATTCGGCGTTGGCGGAAGCGGAC
Source organism: Christensenellaceae bacterium (assembly GCA_022768945.1). Lineage (GTDB taxonomy): Bacteria > Bacillota > Clostridia > Christensenellales > Borkfalkiaceae > RGIG3732. The sequence continues at coordinate 7,276 of JALEKY010000016.1, forward strand.
AGAATAAAAAATTTGTATGTTTCGATAAAGATTTCGGCAGAATATTTCGATACGAAAATAGAGATTTTTTACGCGGAAGGACAACAAAACGCCGCCGAAACGATTTTTAAGATTTTTATCGAATTTCTCGGGTTCAGCGTTTACTCTATGGAAGACGTTTCGCTTCCCGAACTCGTAAATCATCTTTTGGCGCTTAGAAAAAAGACTATATCTGTAGCGGAATCTTTTACTTCCGGCAGAGTGTCTTCGGCTATTGTTTCGGTACCCGGGGCGAGCGCGCATTTTCAAGAAGGGATCGTTTCGTACAGCAATCTTTCGAAGAAGCACAGGCTCGGCGTTACGGACGAAACGCTTTATAATTACGGGGCGGTCAGCGCGGAGTGCGCGGCTGAAATGGTTCGGGGGCTTCTAGATACGGACGAGTGCGACGTCGCTCTTTCGACAACGGGAATAGCAGGACCGAAGTCTGACAACACGAATAAACCCGTCGGGCTGTGTTATTTCGGCGTAGGAGTAAAAGGTTCGATAAAAACGTACGAAATGTTTCTCGAGGGGAACAGAAACTTTATTACGGAAACGGGCGTGCGCGCGTGTTTGTTTTACGCGGTAAAAACGCTTAAATATATGTAAAACGTTTCAAAAAGTAAATCCGCAGGGGAAATTGCCAAGGCGTTTGTCGCGGATTGTTTATATAAGAAAATAAAAACAAAGGAATAACTATTATGGAAGACAAACAAAAAGCATTGGAACAGGTGCTTTCTCAGATCGAGAAGCAGTACGGTAAAGGCGCCATTATGAAACTCGGAGATTCCGTTGCCGATCTTACGGTTGACGTAATTCCGTCGGGTTGTCTTACGTTGGATCTCGCGCTCGGTATAGGCGGTATGCCGAGAGGAAGAATTATAGAGATTTTCGGTCCCGAGTCTTCGGGTAAAACGACGGTTGCGCTCCACGTTATAGCCGAAACGCAGAAAATGGGCGGTATCGCCGCGTTTATCGACGCTGAACATGCGCTCGATCCTATATATGCGGCTAAACTCGGCGTTGACCTTGAGAATTTATACGTTTCTCAGCCGGATACAGGCGAACAAGCTCTTGATATTACAGACTCGCTCGTTCGTTCGAGCGCGGTCGATTTAATCGTTATCGACTCGGTTGCGGCTCTTACGCCTAAGGCGGAAATCGAAGGCGATATGGGCGATTCTCACGTTGGTTTGCAGGCAAGACTTATGTCGCAGGCTCTTCGTAAGCTTGCCGGCATTACGAATAAATCCAAAACTTGCGTTATTTTCATCAACCAGCTTCGCGAAAAAGTCGGCGTTATGTTCGGTTCGCCCGAAACGACTCCCGGCGGCAAAGCTTTGAAGTTCTATTCGAGTATAAGAATCGACGTAAGAAAGGCGGATACGCTTAAGGACGCTTCGGGTATGATTGGTAACAAAACCCGCGCGAAAATCGTCAAAAACAAGCTTGCGCCTCCGTTTAAAACGGCGGAATTCGATATTATCTACGGAGAAGGAATTTCTCAGACGGGTTGTATCGTAGACCTCGGAGTAGAATGCGGAATTTTGGAAAAGAGCGGTTCCTGGTTCAGTTATAACGGCGAAAAGGTTGCTCAAGGCAGAGAAAAAATGAAAGATTATCTCGCCGCAAATCCCGATATAATGCACGAAATCGACGCTAAAATTCGCGAAAAAGCCTTTTCTAAAGACGTTGTCGACGAAACTACGGGCGAACAGGCAGAGTAAATTCGCGTTCGCGGATCGGTAAAACGTGCAATTAATTAACTTTTGATTTAGTATTTTATTTGTGTTTTCGGAGTAAATATGCGATTGCAAAGCATATTTACTCTTTTTTTGCTCAAAATTCGGATATGAAGTGGGCGATTATCGTTTTGGTTTCGATTTCGGCTTTGGTTTTTCCCATAAAAACTTCCGTTTCGTTTTACTATCAGAAAGGATTTAATAAGGTATATTTTTGGGTGTATCTTTACTTTTTTAAGGTATTTTGCGGAAGTATTCGGCTCGAAAAAAACAGCGTTGCTATAAATGCGTTCGGGAGAGATTTTAAGGTGAAGTTCATTGATCTTTACAAAAACCGAAAAAAAATTTCTTTTCCGAAGCTTATGGCGCTCACGGAGGCATCCGTAAGTTTGCAATGCGGTGAAGGAATCGAGCCTGCTCGAAGACTTTTTTTATTTTCTTGTCTGTCTAACGTTTTTAAAGCGCTAAAGCCGGCGGTAAGGCGTAAATATCCTTATTTTAAAAGCAAAAACAGCTTTATAGTTGACGAAAGAACGGAAGATGAATATCGCGTTAACGTATTTGTAACAGTCGGTTTTAACGTTTTATCTCTCGTTATAACCGCGCTATCTAAATTAATCGGGGTGATTTTTAATGGAAAAGATAATTCAAAACAAAATAGAAAAGCTTGTTAAAACTTCGATAGAAAATATCTCCGAGCTTGTAGACGTAGGCAAAGTTGTCGGAAAACCGCAGGCAATCGGAGAAAAAATTATTGTTCCCATATGCAAGGTTACTACCTGTTTTTTAAGTGCCGGAGGAGAAACGAGCGAGGTGAAAATATACAAAGATTCGGGTGAATATCCCTTTTCGGGCGGGAGCGGGGCGCTTGTTTCGGTCGCTCCGACGGCTTTTTTGATTTTTGACGGAAAGACATGTAAAACGGTAAATATAGGAAAAACCGAGCTTGACAGAGCGTTCGGAGCGTTTGAAAACATAATCGAAAGAATTTCGGAGAAAAGCAATGATTAACAGAATTAAAATAATACTAATTAGTATAATCGTACTTAATTTAGTATTTTTAAATTTCGGTTTTAACACGTATTCGGAAACAAACGAAAGTTACACCGTAACGGATAGAAAAACGGGCGAAATTCTTTTCGAAAAAAACGGTAATATCCGTCGCTCGGTAGCGAGTCTTACGAAGATTTTAACGGCTATTACGATAATTGAAAGCGAAAATCTCAATAAAATATGCAATATATCAAAAAAATGTGAATTAATAGACGGTTCGAAAGTTTATCTTTACAGTGGAGAAAAATTTACCGTAACAGACTTGTTGTACGGGCTTTTACTGCGTAGCGGAAACGATTGCGCGATTGCTCTTTCCGAAAATTTCATAGGCGGAAGCAAAAATCTTATTAATAAAATGAATGAATTTGCCGTATGTTGCGGCGCAAAAAATTCTTCGTTTAAAAACCCGCACGGGCTTGAAGAAGAGGGACATTATTCGACTTCAAACGATATGGCACGAATTGCGGCGAGAGCTATGAAAAACCCGGTATACAGAAAAATCGTTTCGTCGAAAAATTACACGGCAAAAGAGATTACGTCCGGCAGAGTTCTATATTTTAAAAACAAGAATAAAATGCTTTTTTCAAACAAATTCTGCATTGGCGGAAAAACCGGCTTTACGAGAGTATCAGGCAGATGTCTTCAGACTGCTTTTAAAAACGAAGACAGAGAAATTGTGTGTGTTGTTTTGGGGCATGGCGACACCTACGGTTTAACCGAGAGACTTTTTCGGAAAGTTTTCGACATAGCTTCCGTTCTTCATCGTTAATTAACGATAAAAATAGGTAGGGATTAAAGGATGAAATCCTTAATGAAATCCTTAAAGTTACTTTAAAATCTCTCAGCCGGAGCTAAATCAGTTGATTTTTTTCGTAAAAATCTATAAAATAGATAGAAAACGAACAGAAAGGAATATTTTAATGAGAATAAATAAATATCTTGCCGAATGCGGAGTTGCGAGCAGAAGAAATTGTGACAAAATGATAGAAGACGGCTTAGTAAAAGTTAACGGTAAAACTTGCACGCTCGGTCAGGAAGTTTCAGATAAAGACCACGTGACGGTAAACGGAAAATCAGTCGTTCACGTCGTTAAAAAAGAGTATTACATAATGAATAAGCCAAAGGGATACGTTTGCACCGTCAGCGACGATAAGGACAGAAAAACCGTAATGGAACTTCTTCCTAAATCCGCAGGCAGAGTTTTTCCCGTCGGAAGGCTCGATTATGACACGGAAGGACTTCTTATTCTGACGAACGACGGCGATTTAACCCTTCGCTTAACTCACCCCAGAAACGAAATTCCCAAGACGTATATGGCTAAAATCGAGGGCGGAATCGACGAAAAAGAACTCGATAAAGTTCGCGCCGGCGTGGAAATCGACGGCAAAAAAACAAAAAGGTGCAGCGCGCATATCGTAGAAACGGACAAAAACTATGCTAAAGTCGTGCTGACTATTACCGAAGGAAGAAACCGTCAGGTAAGAAAAATGTTTGAAGCAATCGGCAAAAACGTCGCTTTTCTTAAAAGAATAAAAATAGGTGATTTGTCTTTGAGAGGACTTGACAGAGGCGCTTGCAGACGTCTTACCGACAGCGAAGTGGAATACCTGAAATTCCTTTGATTTAATAGTTTCCGCGCTAAAAATTTAGTAACTGCGCTAAAAAAATCAATACGTATATAATTTAAACCTTCCTTACATACCTAAGGGAGGTTTTTTCATGAAAAACAAAGGGTTTAAAGTCACGGTTATCGCAATAATCGCAATTTTCGCGTTATGCCTTTTGGCGTATTCTGCGGGACTATCCCGGCAGGCTGTTATTGCTTCTCGAATTTTCGGTAAATAAAAACGCCTTTTCGTGTTAAGAAAAAGCGTTTTGAGATTTATCGTTCTTCGTTTTCTTTAATAACTATTTGTCGTTCGAAAAACAGCATCCTGCGGAGATAAGCAGATATTTTATAAAGAAGTACATCGGAATGTTCAGGTACAATATGAACGGGAATACCAGATAAAGAAGCAAGTCCCGCACGCTGCCGAAATCAATACGTATTATCAGATCGACGGCAAAAGTAAGTAGCAGTAAGTTCAGCACAGCCACAAACGAAGCTGTAACGGCGTATTTCATTTCGGTTATATTGTCTACCGTTTTGTTCGGGTTTATTGCGAGAATTACGTATGTAACAATCGGGAAAACGGCAATTCCCGCTAAAACGTACAACATATCGGTATAGCTTATACCGAGCACGTCCTTAAGTGGGAAACACAACGCCGCGGCTTCGGCTATGAGCAGAACGGAAAGCAGAGTTGCCGAAACGGAAATCAACTTGTTTATAAACAGTTTGCCTTGGGGAACATAGTTCGTTCTGTCGGCGGTTCGAACTTTAAATCCCTGCATATGTGCAAGAGCGAGAATGTCCGAATAATCTATTCCGTTTGTTTCGGTAGTTTCTTTTTTCGGTTTAGGCTGGCGCGATTCTTGATTTACCGTTATGGCAGAGGGGATAACGTCAACGTATTCTTTTTCCTTTTGCTCAATCGTTTCGTCGTTTTTCGAGGGTATTTCGTCGTCGTCATCGCGAATATCGATGTCTTCGGCTAATTTGTCGTAATCGTCTTTTTTTGGTTCGCTTTCTTCCTTCGGAAAAAGTTTTTCGAGAATATCTTTGTAAGAATCCGCGTCGTCCTGAACTTCGGTTCGATATTTGGCAATATCGAGAGTATCGTCGTCCTTGTCGGAATACTCGGAAGTTTCTTTTTCTTTGTCTCGCGTATCTTCTTTAATTTCTTCTTTTTGAGAAGGCTTTACAGCCTCGTGAACGGTTATAACGATTTCCTCTCCGTCGTCCGGCTCGTCTTCGGTTTCCGTCGTTTCGTCGGTTACTTCTTCGTCAGATAAAACGGCGCCGTCTTCGTTAAGATTATCTTCGTCATTATCTTCGTTCGTCGGTGAAGTTTCGGTTTCTTCGTCTTTCTCGTTATCGTCGTCGATTAAAGACATCTGAAGAAAATCGTCGGATTTGGATTTCGAAAGAAAGGAAAGGTTGTATTCGTTGTCTTTTGCGAGCCTTTGCGTTTCTTCGTCCGTGTCGTCAACGCGCTTGATTACCTGTTGACCGAAAGAAGGGGAAATAACGCTGGAAGAATACAACTCATCGTTATAAGGCAATTCGTTACCGTCTAACGAGTCGTTATCATCGCTTTGATCGGCTTCGGAAAGTTGCTCGAAGTCGTCCGAAGGAATAGGGGAGAACGTATAGTTTTTGTACTCGTCCGCATTGAATTTAGGCGTAACCTTTTTTGGTTCTTCTACTACGTAGCCCAAATCTCCGCCGTCGGTCAACAGTTTATCTATAACGTTTCTCGAATGTATCCAGTTAGAAAAACTATCGTCGCAAAGTTTTTTACCTTCCTCGGTAAGTTTGAAATAACGTCTTCTTCCGCCGACGCCGCTTTGCCAGTAAGCAGTCACGTACCCGCTCGTTTCAAGGCGTTTTAAGGCGCTGTAAAGAGTAGGCTGCTTCAGTTCATACTGACCGCCGCTCTTGTCTTCGATATCAAGGCATATTTCGTTACCGTGTTTATCGCCGTCATAAAGAGAACGAAGTATTATCGTATCTATATGACCGCGTATAAGATCACTGTTTATTGTGTTTTCTGCCATTATAGCGCCTTCTAATTAGAATTATTTACTATTATTTTAACAAATGAGCGATATATTGTCAAATTATTTGCCGCATTACGCGTGATATAATTTTTAACTATAAATCAAGATTTTGAAAGGAATTTTGAAGAATTTGTTCGCATAATCGAAATATTTTTTAACAACGACACAATCGATTGAGTTGTTGTTATGGTTTAACTTAAAGATAATTTTAAGCCTGAGAATAAAAGTAAAAATCAAATTGAAAAGTCGATAACAATTTCAGTTAAACGAACGTAAATCCGATTTAACACGGATCTACATTGAATCATTATAAACATTCTTAAATCAAATCATAAAAATGCAAAAATTTTGTCTTATAGCTTAAATAATTACAACTTTACTGCTATCTCTGCGTAAAACAAGGGTTTTGCGCAGAGTTGTATATAAGTGTTTGAAGCGGTTTTGTTTCTCTCTT
>JALEKY010000056.1 GCA_022768945.1 Christensenellaceae bacterium
AGGTAGGAAGACAAATCGCACAGATATCCGTTATCCGCGTCGGCATTAGCGTACACGCTCGTCGTTGCAAGTATTTCCGGCGCGTTGCCGCCCGCAAGACGGGCGCCCATCCATGTTCTGTAACTATCTGCCGCCTGATTCGAAACCACCACTTTATACTTACTTTGAGAGTTATTATACTGCTCGGCAATCTCGTTAAGCGCAGTTTCGTAAGGCTTGTTCGTTCCCCAGAAAGCGAGAGTTATCACATCTCTGCTTCCCGAACCGAACGCCGTTACGAAAAAAGATATAAGGCATACGACGACAAGCGCCGATGCCAGGTATTTTTTTATTTTTTCAAACATATCTCTCCGATTGCCATACCCGCCGCACGGCGACGGGCATAGCGTTCATCTTCTCTTACTCTTTCTTTTTCTTTAACGCAAGGACGGTTCCCGCCATCGACAAAACAGTTACAACGCAGGAATATACCCCCATACTGCCGCCGCAGCCGCCGGTTGAAGAAGAACCGTCGCCACTCGACGCGGGTTGCTTTTCGCTCGTTACGTTTACTTTAAACGAACCGTTAAACGTATCCGCATATTTCCTTTCAACCCTAAAGTAAACGGTGTATTCGCCTTCTTTACCGAAAGAAACTATATCTTCGGAATAATCCTTGCCGTCGAGAGAGAAAGTAATCACGTCGCCGTCGACCGTTCCGTATAAAACCGCGTTTATTTTTTCTCCGATTTTCACGGTAACGTCTTCTGCGAAAACGGCGTCGGTATTCTCTACCCCGAGCATAAGTCTTACAAGCTCTCTGAACAGTTCGAACGAGCCGTCCTCAGTCATAAGATTCCAACAAGATATCTGATTGTGAGATTCAATCGTCCATGCGGCAAACCCGGCAAACCCGGCTTCTTTCGCAAGTCTTACCGTCTGAGTCCAGGATTCGTGAGCTTCTTCATAAGTCGGGAAGTTACGCGTATCCGGACCGAATTCACCCATAAGAATGCATTTCTTTTTAAGAAGATTTTGAGTCGTCTTCTTATAGAAGTTCATATAGGTGAGGTCGTCCGTAAACGAGCTTAAAACGGTATTGCCTTTTACCGCGGCAAAGTAAATATGCAGATCTATAAAGTCTATATCAGTCGATAAATACGTATCGAGCGTGGCAGGATATCTCGCGTCGCCCGAGGACGAAGAAGGTATTCCGTACGCGTCGTTATTGCCCACTATGTTACGGGTAAACGTGCCTTCGTTGACGAGCATATCGGGCAGGATTTCTTTTATCGCGGCAGTCACGGTATTTATATAATAGGTTACGCCGTTTTTATATGCTTCCTCTCTCGCGTCGGGATTTGACATGTCGTACTTTTTACCGTCAGCCGACGTCCAGTTGCCGGAAGTCATGTTGAACGGAACCTGTTCTCCGTAAACGCAGAACTCGTTCTGGAGCTCTACAGACAGCACCGCGTTTATACAGTCCGAAGCGTAATTCTTTAAATATTTCGCGACGTTCGAAGCATAGATTTTTCTCGCATTGATGCCGTTTTCGGTAAAATACATTCCGTTTCTGCCGAGAGCCTGCCCGCCCTGAAGTGCGAGATAATACGCGTTAGAGGGCACTTCTCCGTCACCGAGCGCGAGCATTACGTATATTCCGTATTTTTGAGCGAGCCTTAAAAAGTCAGTCACGTTTTCCATATACGGTTTATACAAACCTTCGTAATAGTATCTCTCGTCGTTAATGTCATAAGCGGGATCGCCGCTGATACCGGGGTTCATCGAAGTTCTTCCGATAAGGAAAACCCTGATAAAATTGCCGCCGTTTAAAGCAAGGTGTTTCATCATGGCTTCGGCTTTTAAAGAGTCGTAATCGGCTTCTGTAAACGTCGTAGCCGCGTCGAAAGTAGAATGGTCGCCGGAGCGAAGTCCCATATAGTTGCCGCCGAGCGGAACGAATTTTTCGTTTGTGTCGCCGTAAGCGAAATACGCCCCGCCGTCGCTGCTTTGAATCTTTATTTTTCTCGCCGTTTTCCCCTCGAAAGGAGCTACCGCTTCTTCCAATTTCAAAAGCGACGTTTTGTTTCCGTTTTCGGTAAAACCTACCGATACTACAAGCGCGTAATCGCAATCGGCAGAAGATACGTCGAGAGTCGTTTCGCCCGGGAAGATTTTACCGATAAGTTCGCCTTTCGTTCCGTTTGCGTCAGATTTGTATACTTCAGTGCGTTTTGTCGTGTAGGACGCGCTGTCAAAGCAAACAAAAACGAATTTTTTATCTCCCCTTTCGAAATAAGAGGGGAAGTTCACCGCATCCGCCTTAAGCGAAGAACAAACGTTTGTTTCGCTGCCGTCATACGCTATTTCTTTAATAGAAAATCCGCCTCCGTCCGCAGTATCTCCGAACGTGATAAATCCGTCGAGCGGATAATTCGGGGCATAGTAATCGGTATCCGTAACCGAGCATCCGAACTTCAATTCGTCTACATAGACGGTAAATTTCGGTTTTTCCCCGTCAAACTCTCTTACGAGCGTAAACGTATGATAACGTCCGTCCGAGAAATTCACGCCGTAATCTCCCGCAACGTCGAAACTCATAAGCGTTTTATACCCCTCTCCGCTCGTCGTTTTCACGACCGTTATAATGCCTTGCGGATCGATTCTCATTGCATAACCGTAGTTGGAAGCGTCGTTCGAAAGCGTAATCCCCGGGAAAGTGTTCTGTCTGAGTTTTCCGAACCCGAATTCCGCGGTTTCACCGGGAACGGCAGAGTTCAAAAACTTTAACGAAAATTTAAAATTCGTGAAATTTACAGAGTTTTTATAGGTAACATAGCAGTCGTTTTCTACCGTGGTTACGTCGCCGTCCGTTCTCATCGTAGGATTTACGCTGTTCGCAATTACCGCGAAATCGTCCGCGTTTATGTCGTTTGCAAAAGAAATACTTTCAGGCTTTTCCTCCTTTTCTCCGGTTGAAACGGAAGGAATTTTGTCCTCTTCCGTTTCAGTCGCGTTAAATGAGTATTCCGCAGTTCCGAAGTTGATTATACCGAAGAAGCCCGCCCCGCACATCGTAGGATCCACTATTTGCTCGTCGTAAAGCGTTTTCCCGTTTATTTCGAGTTTTAAGAATTTATAAGTTTTATCCGATATTTTCAAATCGTAAATACCCGTTTTAATTCTGAGCGGTTCGGAAAGCGAAATATCCGATTCGGTAAGAGAAACGCTGCCGATAGCCGTCTGCGGTTGCCAGAATTCTATGGAAACGCTTTCCTTTCTTATAAACAGACATACGGATTTAAACCCGTTATTCCACACCATATCTGCTTTATTCGCATTGAGAAGCACGGCTATCCAATTGCCCGCAAGCTTGGTTTCGTCTATATCCATTTCAAAAGAGTACAAAACGTTCGTAAGCTCTCTCGAAAACATCGCTATGGAAGAATCTCTGTTACCTTCTATTTTTTCTCCGACGGTAAGCCTTGCTCCCTGAATAGTCCAGTTGCCCGATTTATTTAAGAGCGTTTTGCTTGTTAAAGTAGAGTAATCCGTAGTACCCTCTCCGGGCGTAACGTCCACGCCGTTTTCGGTGTAAAGCTTATAAGTCGAAACCGCCACGCCCTGACCGTGCGCAATAAAGAAATGCGAACCGCTTACGGGGAATACGTTATCTTTGCTTTCCGAGGTTATTTCTTCGCCGTCTATCGAAAACGAAAGTTTAACCTTGCCGCCGTCGTCCGTAGAAGTAAACACAACTTTGTGTTTTTCTCCGTCGAACAAATTTGCGGAAAGAGAGTTCTTAGATTGTCCGAGCGAAACGAAAGCGTTACCTGAAGCCGCGCCCTCTATCATCTGAACTCCGACTGCGCTACCGTTTTTGTTTACCATTGCGAAGTATCCGCGACCGCCGTCCCAACACGCTTTATCGTCGCTTCCTCTGAGCACGAAAAACACGCTTGCTCCGGACATAAATCGAACGTTTAAAGATACCGACGACATTTCCGCATTGACCACGAATTTGCCCGCTCCGCTCGAAGCGACCACGCCGTTCGATTCCTTCAGTTTGTTCGCGGTTGAACCGTACCCGTCATACATCGCGTCCGTTTCTATCATATCTTCGAGCGTAAAGATTTTCTCTTCCGCATTTGCGGTATACCCCTCGAAAAAAGCGGCAAACACGCAAACGGAGACTATTACGCTAAAAACCACAATTAAAGTCTTCTTCATTTTTCCTCCCGAAAATCATTCTTCTATTGGGGTTACGACAGCCGAACGAAGCAATATTTCGCTCGAAGCGTCGTTTATCGAATATCCCTGTAACCCTATGTAGCCGGGGTTTGTGAACGGGTTATCCGTATCGGTTACCTGAACGGTAATCGAGCCTATTTTTATTTTAAGATTGACTGCGGGTTTCCCTCCCATTTGTATCTCTTCTATGGAAATTTCCGCTTTGACCGTGGATTTTGAATCCGCAAGCGCGCTTAAAACGTCGCCGGAAACCTTAGTCCCCTGCCCGTTAAGCCAGATTTGCGAAAAATCCGACCATTTATGGAACTGAACGTACCCCGTATTGGTTATAAGCACGGAATATCCGTTTGTATTCTCTCTAGTCTTCTTGTTTCCCCAAATAGAAATGTTTTGACTCTTTTCGGGAACGCAGCGCAACCAGAACATAACCCATTCTCCGGAAGCCGGCTGACTGAATTCATACGTCATTTTTACGTTTTTAAAAAGTTTGCTCTTGTAAAGTCCCTGAAATTCGCTTACGCCGCCCTGCGGTTCTTCGGGGTTGTCTTTACCGCTGAAAGAAACCGTTCCGTCCGCATTCGTTTTATACGAGAAAATTCTTTCTCTGCCCGTCCAGTTTTGCTCGAAATTTTCAAGCAGATTTACCGAAGTTTCGGCTACTTCAACGTCGGGAGAATCGTAAATCGCTACACCGAGAGCTTCGGGCTCGACGTATTTTTCCGCGTCCGAGGTTTCTCCGCCGATAGCCATTCCGCTCATACCCTGATAAGAAACGCCTACCGCGCCGCCGCCGAGTATCGGAGAGTCTTTATCGGTAACGTCTATTACCGCATTGCCGCCCACATAGGCTTTTATATTCACTTTCCCTCCGTCCTCTGTTACGGATATGACTACGTCCGTAAAATTAGCGGAAAGAGCGAGCGGCACGCTCGATTTTGACTTTGCCCCTTTTAGTACGGTTTCGCTGCCGTTTATCCACTTCTTCGCATAAATATAGGAATCGGAAGCGAACTCTATTGAGTAAGTTTTCGAATTCGCCTCGTAGAAAAACGACGAAAGATTGCTTGCCTGATTGGAAAAGCATACGGTAGCGGTGGTATCTTTTGATATTCCCACTTTCATTTTTAATTTGATGTCGCCAGTACTCATACCCTTTTCACCGTAGAAAACTATATTATTCGACTTTTCACGAAATGTCAGAAACTTGTTTTCCTCGTCGATGACGGGATTATGAGCGGCTAATCCTTTCCATTTGCTTTTATCCGAAAGAGCATTGTCAAAACTGAAGTTTTCTTCCACGTCAATCGAAATCGACGGTTCTTCGGGTTTCGAACTGTCGGGAGAAGAGCCGGACGACGGGTCCGATCCTCCCGAATTATTACACGACGCAAACGCAAAAAGCATAGTTATCGTCAGTAAAACGCCTAAAATTTTCTTAATCATTTTTTATAACTCCTATTTTACTTTTCGGCAATCCGAATTTTAATAATCCTTTAAAACGTGTTAAGGGGAATTTCGTTTTAGCTGTCGTCAACGGCTTTCGAACGTTATCGACGGCAGCCAATAGAATTCCCCCTCATTTTCCCTTACGATTTATATAATCTGTATACGTCTTAATAATTTTTCTTTTTCTTAGTAATAAGACCTGCCGCAAGAAGCGTAACTACGGCAAATCCGCCCACCCCGTTTATCCGGGCGACGCAACCTGCGTCATCGGGAGTAGCGGGTTCTTCGTATTTAAGCGTTTCTCTCTTCGTTTCACCGCATGCCGAACAAGTGTATTCAACGTAGCCGTCGGCTTCATTTGTTGCTTCTACTCTGCTCGTTTCGCTCCAATTATGACCGAGTGCGGGGATTGTTTCGATTTCAGTCTTATCGTGACAGCGACTGCATTCCTTATGCGTTTCGCCGTTTTCCGTGCAGGTAGCTTCGGTAGTTTTTGTAACGTAGTCGTGCCCGAGCGCGGGAATAACCTCTTCGTCCTTTTCGGTATGGCAGCGCGAACATTCTTTATATGTTCTTCCGTCGGCAACACAGGTGGCTTGTTCTTGTTTTTCCTCGAAATCGTGACCAAGCGACGAAGTTTCACCGTCCGTATAAGTATCGTTGCAACGCGTACACGTGTGAGTGGTGTAACCGCCCGCGATACAAGTAGCTTCGGTTACTTTATCCTTATAGTCGTGACCGAGAGCCGCGTCTCCTTCCGTTTTGACGGTGTAACCGCATATTCCGCACGTTTTTACCGAGTAACCGTTTTCAAGACAGGAAGGCGGGGTAACTACGGGATCGCCGTAAGTATGTTCGTTTTCGTTTGTAAGAACTTTAAACAATACGGTGCTGTTTACGCTTACTATTTTGAAGTTGTTCGCTGTTTCGTTGACGATTGTTCCTTTGTCTACCGCCGTGGTTGTTTCTCCGCCATCAATCGAATAGCCGAGCTGCAAGTGCCCGAAATTGTCTTTTACAGCATAAAATTTAACGTTATGCTCTTTTCCGTCGAAAATGCTGTTAACGGATGACATCGCGAGCATCTCTCTGTTCCAATTCGAAGTATCCGAAACCTTATACAGCTGAGCCGCTCCGTTATTAAGGTAAAGGAAATACCCTGTAGCGCTCCACATAATGCCGTCGGCCGCCGCATTGAGCGACAAAGCCATTTCCTTGCATTCATTCGTGACTTTTATGTTTATATCGACTGCATTCGTTCCTTTGTAAGCAAACTTTCCGTCTTCCCAAGAAGAGATTTCGCCGTTATCCACATTGAGCTTAGCCGTTTCCGCGAGCGACGGAACGAGGTTTTCTCTG
>JALEKY010000067.1 GCA_022768945.1 Christensenellaceae bacterium
GAAATTATCTACAAATTCGTAGGCGCAATCAATTTACCGCAGTATAATTCACATTAAAACACGCGGGAATGTACAAAGGGTAGGCAGTTAAAACCTACCTACCCGAAAATTCCCCACGAATAATTAACTAAATGCAGCTCCTGAATTCAAATATTCCGCAAGGTGCGCGAACCACAAGATATGGCAACAAAAAGCACAAGACCTACTAAATCTTGTGCTTTTTGTGTTTTGTAGCTTTTTCGTACTACAAAGATGGTGCGGATAACAGGACTTGAACCTGCACGAAGTCGCCCCCATTAGAACCTGAATCTAACGCGTCTGCCAATTCCGCCATATCCGCATTATCTCGCGCACAAAATACGTGCGCGTCATGTTAAACGCGCAATAAGCGCATTTTTTTGAAAAATTTTATTTTATTACGCCTTTTTTAAGAATTATATTAGCATAAATTGCTTGTTCGCCGGTAGCGATTACGGCATAGGCGTTTTTTGCGCGTTCGTAAAAATCGAAGCGTTCAATCATGGCTTTTCTCACGTTTTTATCGCGTTTTCCTGCGATTTTATCGTATTTAGCCCAAATTTCGGGGGTGGGATCGCCGTTCGTCGTCTGCATCAGCATAAAGTTTTCGTTCGCATAAGTGTCGAGCGGGATAAGAGAAAGAACCGCGTCGAGCATTTCAACGCCGCCGAGACCGTCCGCGCGAATAACTCTTTTGCCGCAAGTGCCGCAGGGGAAGTTTCCGTCCGCAATTACTATTTCGTCGCCGTGCCCCATTTCGCAAAGAATTTTGAGAAGCTCGGGGGAGACTATTTTAGGAACGCCTTTTAACATACATTTTCACCTCGCAATATAATCGCAATATAATAACATTATACATGTTCGAAGCGCAAAACGCAAGGAAAAACACCGTAATTTTTATTTTTTGCCGGATCTATCTCTCCTGAGCATGAACCGCCTATATATGCGGCAGTTGTATGATAGCGAATTGTAATCGCTGTGGGTTTATCTATTTTTAGTTCTGCTACTTCTCCCGCATACCCTTGCCAAGCTAAGTGCTCGCCTATATATAGATTTACTTTTTGACTGTTATTGAAAATAACGGTTTACTTCATTAATGACATTTTAATTCTAACTATGCCATCGTTTGGATCCTTAAAAATCGGACAGCCGCAATTCGGGCACGAAGGCGCTTTGTTCGAAACTTCTTTCCCGCATCGGTACATTTGATAATTGCCATATTTTTGCCCGATAATGTGAGATTTACGTGGTTTTTTATAAAATAAACTCGGTGAGAGTAGTAAATAAACGACGCACGCGGACTTTGCGCGATAAGAAAGCAACAACGGGTTGCTTGTTATTTAAAACGCGTTGTGTTACAATAAATTCATAAAAACACAAGGCGGTTTTGCGAATGGAAACAAAAGACGTAATAAAAGAACTTCGCACTAAAAACGGAATGTCGCAGGACGAGCTTGCCGAAAGAATTTTCGTAACGAGGCAAGCGGTGTCGCGCTGGGAAACGGGCGAAACTATTCCGAATACCGAAACGTTGAAAATGCTTTCCGAATTATTCGACGTATCGATAAACACTCTGCTCGGCTCTCCGAGGAAGACTGTTTGCCAATGTTGCGGAATGCCGCTCGACGACGCTTCGCTTATAGGTCACAACAAAGACGGCACGATTAACGACAACTATTGTAAGTGGTGTTATGCAGACGGAACCTTTACCTACAGCGATATGAGCGATTTAATCGACGTGTGCGTCAAACATATGGCGACCGACGATTTCAGCGAAGAGCAGGCGCGCGCGTATATGAAAGATTTGCTTCCGAAACTCGATTATTGGAAGAGGTACGACGAGCTTAGCGACAACGGACAGTTCGAGCGGTTCAAAGCGCAGCTTATAAATGAAATCAACGACCTACACATAGAGGGGTTGCCAAAGGTAGAGAAACTCAATGCGCTCGTCGGTAAGTACGTTAATATCGAATACAGGTTGCCGAACGGAACGAAAGTAAGTTTTTTGGACGATAATAAGACGTATCTCGGCAATCAGTTCGAATGTGAATTCGGAGGGGAAAGGTGTTTCGGCATTGTCGCGGATATGGATTTTTTGCTCGTCGCCACGTATGAAAAGGACGGTGAAAATCCCGAACTTGTGCTGTTTAAACAGCGATAAAGGGCACTTTTTTAAAATTTTGAATAAAATTTTTTATGGCGGGCGATAAAACGTCTGCTTTTTTTATTTGTCAGGAAGTTGCTTGTGTTCTGTAAGAGGAGGCAGTCGCAAGTGCGCGGTTAAAAAAATTTTTTCGATTTAATCAAAAAAACTTGACAAACGAAATCGTACGAATTATAATTATGCTAATAAACGTTAGTTAGCGTGATTTTCGACAAATATGAATGTCCCGATTATGCCGCTAAGCCGTGAATTTTACGGGAGAGAAATCTATGAAACAGGAAAACACCAAGCAAAAGATACTGGATACGGCGCTTCGCTTATTCTCGGAGAGGGGATACGACGCGGTCGGGGTAGGCGACATAGCAAAAGAAGTCGGTATAAAGGCTCCGTCGCTTTACAACCACTACCCGAGTAAACAAGCGATTTTCGACGCAATAGTGGAGACTACGGCAAAACAGTACGAAGAAGACACCGGCAAAATAGATATTCACGTTCAGAGGGCGGAGGAGGATTTGCCTCTGTTAAAAGAGGTAAACGCCGAAGAGCTTTACGAAAAGGTAAGGCAGATTTTCGAGTATTCCCTGCACGACGACAACATTCGCCGTTTCCGCAAAATGATGACAATCGAGCAGTTTCGTTCTTCCGAGCTAAGCGCTTGTTACACTAAACGTTTCGTTGCGCGTCTTGTCGATTATCACGCCGAAGTCTTCAAAGGTCTTATCTTGGCGGGAGTGATAAAAAACGAAGATCCGCACGCGCTCGCGCTCATGTACGTTTCTCCGATTATTGCTCTTATCGGTATTTGCGACCGCGAACCCGAAGCGGAAGAGAACTGCCTTGCAAAACTGAAAGAGCACGTTTTTCTGTTTTTTAAAATGGTTCATTTACCGAAAAGGTAAAGCTGTTTCGTGCGTGACGAAAGTAGAAAAAAGACTGTTTTTTATCGAGCAAAAGCGAGAAAAGTGCCGTAAATCTAAGCTTATCGACGTTTTTCGGGTTTTGTTCGTTCGTCTGTATCGGGTTTTTAGACCGTAAGGCGTTTTTTGCTTTGTTAGCGTTCGGTTGTGTTAGGGATTTTAGACGGCAACGGAATTTCAGGAGTATATATGAAAAAATCATTGGTTCAAATTTTGGGTTTAACGGGAATTGTAAGTTTCCTTTCGTATATGGCGGCAGTAGCGTTCTCGCCGCTTGCGTATCCGGGGTACGATTGGATGAAGCAGGCGGTCAGTGATTTAAGCGCGGCTTCGTCGCCTTCGCTTCCGCTGTGGAACAGCCTTACCGCGTTTTACAACGTGTGTGAAGTACTCTGCGCGACAGTCGTTTGCAATCGAAACCGCATAAATTTTGTCTGTGCTCATTTTTTTACCTCCGTTGCGGGCGGCTTTACCGTCGCCCGCTTGTTTTTTATGCTTTTGAGTATACCATCGTTTTTGCCAAAGCGGAACAACGCCGAAGCCGTAAAACGTCGATTTCTGAAAAATCGCCCGGAGAATTTTTAAGCCTCGCCGTTTGCTCAAAAAAATTTTGCCGTTTTTTTTATTTAAACTCTTGACAAGTTTTTTTTAAGTGGTATAATATTAGCAATCAAACAAGATGACTGCTAACAATTTAAACCGCTGTTTGCTAAACGGATGCGGGGAGAAAGGCAGCCTAAAAAAATATAAAGATAAAAGAGAGGTTGATTATTATGAAAAGTTTTAAAACGGAATCAAAAAAAATTCTTGACCTTATGATAAACTCCATATACACGCATAAGGAAATTTTCCTGCGCGAGCTTATCAGCAACTGCAGCGACGCAATCGACAAACTGTATTATAAAAGCCTTACGGATAATTTAAGCGATATTTCCCGCGGAGATTTCCATATCGATATTAAGGTAGACAAAGAAAAGAGAACTATAACCGTTTCGGATAACGGCATAGGTATGACCAAGGACGAGCTTGAAAACAACCTCGGCGTAATCGCGAAAAGCGGCTCGCAGGATTTCAAGGCGAATAACGAAAAGAACGACGACGTCAACATTATAGGTCAGTTCGGCGTAGGTTTCTATTCGGCGTTTATGGTAGCCGAAAAAGTTGAAGTCGTATCCAAAGCGTACGGCTCGGACGAAGCGTACATGTGGGTAAGCACGGGCGCGGACGGTTACGACGTAGTTCCCGCGGAAAAGGATTCCTACGGCACGGATATAACGTTGTATATAAAGAAAGACTCGGAGGAAGAAGATTACTCCGCGTTTATGGAAGAATACCGTCTGAGAAGCCTTATCAAGAAGTATTCGGATTACATCAGATACCCGATAAGAATGGAAGTAACCAAATATAAGCCGAGCGAAGAAGAGGGCAAACCTTCCACCGAGTATAAAGAGCTCGAAACGATTAACTCGATGATACCTCTGTGGAAGAAGAACAAAACCGAAGTCACCGAAGAAGAGTATAAGGATTTTTACAGAAGAACGTTCTTCGATACCGAAGACTATCTGCATGTGATACACTATTCGACGGAAGGCACCGTCGATTACAAGGCGATGTTGTTTATTCCTTCGCACGCGCCGTACAACTATTATACGAAGAATTACGAGAAAGGTCTTAAACTCTACACCAACGGCGTGCTTATAACCGACCGTTGCGAAGAGCTTCTCCCCGATTATTTCAGCTTCGTAAAGGGCGTTGTGGACAGCGAGCTTTCGCTCAACATCTCGCGTGAAACCATTCAGCAGGACAGACAGCTCAAACAGATAGGCAAGAGCATAGAAAAGAAGATAAAGAACGAACTCGCTTCGATGCTCGAAAACGACAGAGAGAAGTACGAAAAGTTCTTCGACGCGTTCGGGCTTCAGATTAAATACGGCGTTTACAGCGATTGGGGCTCGCACAAAGAAGGGCTTAAAGACCTTATAATGTTCTATTCGGCTAAGCTCGATAAGAAAATTACCCTTAAAGAATACGTTGCGGCTATGCCCGAAAATCAGAAGTTCATTTACTACGGCACGGGCAAAACGGCGGAAGGCGTTAAGGCGCTTCCTCAGACGGAAGCCGTTCTCGACGCGGGCTTCGACGTTCTCTGCTTCACCGACGAAATAGACGAATTCTGCATAAAGATGCTCGGTGATTTCGAAGAGAAGCAATTCAAGAACTGCGCGGGTGGCGATACGGGCATAGAACAGGCGGAAGAAAACGGCGAGCAGTACAAAGAACTTACCGATTTTCTTAAAGACTGCCTCGGTGAAAAAGTTGCGGAAGTAAAGATTACTTCAAGGCTTAAAAATCACCCGGTATGCCTTTCTTCCAAGGGCGAAGTTTCCATCGAAATGGAGAAAGTCCTCAACTCGATGCCGGGCGCGAACGACAAGATAAGCGCGCAGAAAGTCCTCGAAATCAACGCTAATCACAAGATTTTCGAAAAAGTCAAAGCGCTTTACGAAACCGATAAGGATAAGCTTAAAGAGCTTGCCGAAATACTTCTTTGTCAGGCAAAACTTATCGAAGGTTTGCCTATAGATAACCCCACCGAGTATGCGGAAAAAGTCTGCGACTTCATTTCCTGAAAACAAAAGGCGAAATCGATTATGAACGGAGATTTCGAAAAATTGGCGGAAAGCAGACGCAGCTGCCGCAGTTATAACCCGGATAAAAAAGTATCCAAAGAAGTCCTCGACAAAATAGTCGACGTAGCTTTGCTCGCTCCGTCGGCGTGCAACTCTCAGCCTTGGTTTATACACTATACAAACAAACCGGAACTTTGCAAGGTGATAGCTTCGGCTACGCAGAATCTCGGTTTTAACCGTTTCACTTCCGATTGCACGGCGTTTGCCGTTATATCAGAAACGAAGCCGAACCTTAAAGAAAGTGCGGGCGCAAAACTCACGGGGCGGGATTTCGTCGGCAACGACATAGGTCTCGTTACCGCGTACCTGACTTTCGCCGCAAAGGACGAGGGGCTCGATACGTGCATTATCGGTTCGTTTAACGAAAAGAAAATAAACGCGCTTCTTTCGCTTCCCGAGAATAATAAAATAGCTCTCGTGGTGGCTATAGGCTACGCGAAGGACAGCGACGAGCCGAAACCGAAAAAAAGAAAGGAAAGAAGCCTTACGGCAAAAGCTCTTACCGAATAATTTTAAATTAACGTTTAACTGCAAACGAGTCGTTTTTCACGCAAAAACGGCTCGTTTTCGATTTCTTTAAACGGCAAAAACGCTATTTGCAACAGTTGACAAAAAGGGAAGCGTTGTGATAAAATTTTAATAGAAACAAGGCGAATTTTCCGCATAAACGTCGGGAAATTTGCGGGAGAAAAGCATATGATACCCGTAACGGTAAAAGGCGAAAATCCGTTTAAAGAATACAGACAGGTTTTCACGTATTCCAAAGGAACGGTGATTTTAAGAATTTGCTCGGATTTCAGATTCGCCGCATATATAAACGGCGCGTTTGCAAACAATTCTCAGTACGCGGATATTCCCGAAAAGAAAGCTTACAACACTGTAGATATCACCCGCTTTTTGAAAAAAGGCGAGAACGAATTGACGGTAATCGCAATGAGTACGGACGCGGACTATTCCGTCGCGAGAAAGATGTCGCCGTTCGTAGCTTTCGAAATCGAGGCGGACGGCAAGATTGTAAAGGAAAGCGGAACGGAAACGCTCGGCAGAGAGTCTTCGAGATATTCGCTCGGTGACAGGATTACTCCGCAGATAGGCAGAGGGTATAATTACGACTTTGCCGCAGTGGAAAACGAATGGAAGCCGGTAACGCTTTCGGGTGAGAAATTCAACTTTGTCAATCGCCCGGTAAAGAATTTAGTCGTTTCCGATAAACCGGCGAAAAGCGAAATTTGCGCGCAGGGCGTATTTAAATATTCGGGCGGCGAAACTTCTGCCGAAAAAATGCAAAACGCCTACCTTTCGTTTAAGAGATTTTCGGATATGACGGGAAAGGACAGACTGAGCGGCAGCTCGTTGCCGGGTAACGTCGCGTTTTCTTTTAAAGACGAAAAAGCCGACGGAATATTCGTAGTCGTCGATTTAAAGAGGGAAACCGCGGGGTATCTCGATTTTGAAATAACCGTGCCGAAAAGTTGCAAAGCCGCGCTCGGCTGGGGCGAACATCTTTCCGATTTAAGAGTGAGAACGGCTGTCGGCGGCAGAAATTTTGCCGTAGGCATTAACCTAAAAGCGGGCGAGAATAAGCTTGACGAGTATATATTAAGGCTCGGTTGCAGGTATCTGTGTTTGTTTATAGAAAGCGATTCTTGTGAGATAAATGGGCTTTCTTTGTTTGAAGCGTCGTATCCGTTCGCTAAACAGAATAAGGATTTCGGGGACAGGCTTCTCAATAAAATTTACGAAACGGGCAGACGTTCGCTCGAACTTTGCGCTCACGAACATTACGAGGATTGCCCGTGGAGAGAGCAGGCTCTTTACGGAATGGATTCGAGAAATCAGATGCTTTTCGGCTACGGCGCGTTCGGTGAAACAGACTTCCCACGCGCTTCCATAGAGCTTTTTGCGGATACGCTTACGCCGTCCGGGCTTATATCGCTTTGCGCCCCCGCGAACATTACGTTTACAATTCCGTCTTTCAGCGCGTATTGGATAATCGCCCTTTGCGAAAACGCCGACCGCGATTATAAAGAAGAGTTCGTAAAAAGAATTCTCCCCGCGGCGGAGAGGGTTCTCGGCGTGTTCGAACAACATACCTCGGATAAAGGCGTTATGTCGTTTTCTGAGTGCGGTTTCTGGAATTTTCACGAATGGGTTGAAGGACTCGACGGCGGAGATTTCAACCGTAAAGATAAAGAAGAGGAAAAGGCAGACGGCATATTGACGGCGGTTACGGCTATTGCTGCAAAGAAACTCTCCGCGCTTTATTCTCGCGCGGGCGAAACGGAAAAAGCCCGTAAAACGCGCGAATTCGCGGAGTTTTTGGAAAAATCTCTCGAGAATTTTTACGACGGAGAGAAAGGTCTCTACGCTTCGTATATTATGTCGGACGGCGGTAAAAAAGGCTATCACGGATATATGCAGTCGGTTATCGCGGCGGAGTTCGATATTCCGAAAGACAGACTTGCTTCTTTAGTCTTCGCGCTTAAAAATCCGACGGGTAGAATAGTTCCTCAAACGTTCGCTTCGCTTCAGTTTAAGTATGAGGCGATTATCCGCGTCGACGGCAATACCGATTGGGTTATAGACGACGTATGCGAGAACTTCGGAAAAATGATTTTCGAGGGAGCTACGAGTTACTATGAAACGGAAAACGGCGAGGCTGACTTTGACGACGTAGGCAGTCTGTGCCACGGTTGGGCAGCGATTCCTTGTTACATTTTCGATAAATATCTTATAAATAAAGTTAAATAAGGAGTAATATGAACGACAAAAAATACTTTGGCGTTATGCTCGACTGCTCGAGGAACGCCGTTATGAAGCCCGAACAGGTTATGCGCTTTGCGGATATAATTTCTTCTTTCGGTTATAACTCTATTCAGCTTTACACGGAAGACACCTACGAAATCGACGGGGAGCCGTACTTCGGCTATCTTCGCGGCAGATATACGAAAGAAGAGATAAAAGCGATTGACGAGCATTGCATGGAAAAGGGTGTGGAGCTTATTCCGTGCATTCAGACGCTTGCCCATTTAAACCAAATTTTCCGTTGGAGCGATTACGCTTCGATTCGCGATACGGACGATATTTTGCTTGCGGGCGAAGAAAAAACGTATGAGCTTATCGATAAAATGTTTTTTACACTTGCCGAAAGTTTTACTTCGCGCAAGGTGAATATCGGTATGGACGAAGCGCATATGCTCGGTCGCGGCGCGTATCTCGACAAAAACGGGCTCGTAAACAGGTTCGATATTTTAAAAAAGCATCTCGAAAGGGTTCTTTCGATAGCCGAAAAATACGGATTCGAGTGTATGATGTGGTCTGATATGTTTATGCGGCTTGCGAGCGGAGGAGATTATTACACCTTCGATAAGCCGGTAACAAGCGAAGCTAAAGCGTGCGTACCGAAAAACGTCAATCTTGTCTATTGGGATTATTATCATACCGAAAAAAGAGTTTACGACGGAATGTTCTCCGTTCATAAACAGCTCGCCGGAGATAAGGTCTGGTTCGCGGGCGGTGCTTGGACGTGGGTTGGTTTTGCTCCGAGGAACGGTTTTACCATAAAGACTATGGCGCCCGCAATGAAGTCCGCCGCGAAAAACGGCATACGAAACGTTTTCGTCACGATGTGGGGGGATAACGGAAAGGAATGTTCTTTCTACTCGGTGTTGCCCTCGCTGTATGCGATAAGAAAAATGTACGACGGCGAAACGGACGAGAGTTCGATTAAGAACGGATTTAAAGAAATCGTCGGTATCGACTTCGACGCGATGTGCCTTTTGGATTTACCCTCAGACGCGGACGGCGGCAAAAATACAAACAATAATCCTTGCCGCTATTTGTTGTACAGCGATCCGCTGCTCGGGGTTATGGATTCCACGGTTTCGAAAAATACGGCGAACGAGTTTAAAAAAGCCGCAAAAAAACTTTCGCCTTACTGCGGAGACGGAGAGTTTGCATATCTCTTCGAAACGGAAAAACTTTTGTGCGAAACATTGGCGTTAAAGTGCGATTTAGGCGGCTTTTTAAGGGAAGCTTATAAGTCTGAAAACGTGGAAGCTCTTAAAAACGGCATAAAAAAGATTAAAAAAACCGAAAAGAAATTGAAGGAGTTTTATTATTCGTTTAAGAATCTTTGGCAAAAAGAAAACAAACCGCACGGCTTCGACGTTCAGGAATTGAGAATAGGAGGACTTATGCTCAGATTGTCTTCGGCTCGCGAAAGGATTGAGGATTATCTTGCCGGAAAGATTTCGTCCGTTCCCGAACTCGAAGAAACTATTCTCGATCCGTTCTGCAGAAAAGGCGAAGAGGGTAAACCCGTCTGCATGCAGACCTACTCCTTCACTTCAACCGTAAATTCGCTGTAAAAAATATTTTTGGTAGGGGCGAGCATTGCTCGTCCTTTAATTTTGCCTCTTTACTTTTCAATGCCGAATGTCCGTCGATTAGAGCATCCTGATTATCAAAACAGATGTTTGTAAATAAAAAAGCGTCGTTTACGTGTGATAAACGGCACTTTTTAATTTTTTATCCGAACTTTCAAGCCACTGCGAGAGTGAAACTAATCTATTCTCGTTGTTCCGGGCGTTCTTATTTCCGCGCGGAAAACGTTTTCTCCGCCGAAGATTTTTTTCATAAAATCTATATATTTTTCCGTTTCGTTTTCGGAAACGACCGCAAGGATCGAGCCTGCAAACCCGCCTCCGTGAACTCTTACCGCGCCGTCGGAAATAATTCTCCTCGAAGTTTCAATTCCGAGAACGACGGGTTGAGCTTCGTCGCCCGGCACAGAGCAGTTCTGAAGAAGGGTAAGACTTGAAAGTCCCGACTTATTCACGCAATCGAGAAATGCCGCGTTATTGCGCGATTTAACGGCTTTTTCGGCTTCGTCCACTCTTTTGTTTTCGTCGAAAAAGTGCATTGCTCTTAGTATCGCCCTGCCCGAAACTTTACGCTTTAAAAGATAAATGTTTTCGGTAAATTCGTCGGGAGAAACTTCCCTTAAAACGGATTTTCCGAAGAACGAAGCAACCTCGTTCATCTCAGTTCTTATAGCGGCGTAGTGGGGGGTGAGTTTTGCGTGGTCGCCGCCGGTATTCGTTATTACGAAAGAATACCCTTCGATTTTCGGCAATTTCTCTATTATCGGTTTTTCGGGGATTTCAAAATCGAGCTTGGTAAGCGAACCTATCGCAATGCCGCTCTGATCGAGAAGTCCGCAAGGTTTGCCGAAGTAAACGTTCTCGGCGTATTGCGAAATCACGGCTTTTTCCACGTCGGACAGCCTGCCCCCGAGATACATATCGTTTAATATTTCCGCGATTAAAACTTCGAACGCGGCGGAAGACGAAACGCCCGCGCCCTTAAAAACGTTTGAAGTGCAATGTGCGGTAAATCCGCCGAAATCAAGCCCTTTTTGCTTTATCGCGCTTGCAACTCCGCGAACGAGAGCCGCAGAAGTACCCGCTTCGCAAGGTCTTTTTTCAAGCTCGCCTAAATTCACGATGATCGGCGCGTACCCGTCCGAAACGACTTTGATAATTCCGTCCGTGCGTCTCGAAGCGCAGCAGAGAACGTCGCAACTTATCGCCGCAACCATAACTTTTCCGTGGTTGTGGTCGGTGTGGTTTCCGAGGACTTCCGCTCTTCCGGAAGACGAGTAAACTCTCTCGGGTTTTGACGCTTCTTCCTTCTCGAACTTTGCCTTAAGCGCGTTCAGCCTTTTTTCGGCTTGCGTCACGTCGCAGTTTTCGCCGTATAACTGTTTGAAATCCATAAAATGCTCCTTTTGCGGCATCGCTGTAATATAGCCGTCTTCCATTTTATCATAGCGATTTTTTTTATGCAAGGTTTTGCGGCTTTGTCGGGCGTATTTTTTGTTTGAATTTTTTTCCGTTTGTGATACAATTAAAAGAAACGATAACAGAAAGGGAAATAAGATGTTTTGTGATTTTTCCGTAAAACAAAAAGCCGCCGAAAAATGCCGGAGGGTAAATATCTTCTCTCGCGCCGTTTTGTGCTTCTTCGCTCTCTCGCTTGTTTTTTCGGTTGTCGCCCAAATCGGGTGCGCCGGTACAAAGCTCGATTTTTCGGGTAAATCGGGAGAAGTAAGCAATATCGTCATACCCGTGGCTTTTAAAGACGGCGACGGAACGAGCGGCGATTTTTTTAGCGACCTGAACGAAAAACTGTTTAACGAGAAAACGGGATTAGTCGCCTTTTTCAAAGCGGAATCGCTCGGAAAGTGTAAGATTGACTGCTTCGTTGCGGACGAAGTAACCGTTTCGCATACCGAAAACTATTACAGAAAAAGCTCGCTGTTAAACTCCGAGGGCTACGCTTACGGCACGCGCTCCGGCAAAGAGAACGTCGACTATTTTTACCGCGAGCAAACGTTGATAAGAGAAATTCTTTCGCTTGCGAATATTCCGGAGGACCTCGTTTCCGACCGCGACGGCGACGGATATGCCGACGGCATAACTTTTGTTTTCAACGCCTCTTTCGAAAATCGGTTTTCGTCCGATCAAAAAATAATGTGGCCGCACAAAAGCCGGTTTTACGCTTACGGCGACGGGGTAAAAAGCTCTTTCTTCGTTCCGGAAAACTATTACGAGGAAAAGAGCGTCGAGCCGGAAGAAGCGTACGCTCTGCCGAAAGTTAATGGCGCGGTCGCGCATAATTATAACATCGTTTCGGCGGACTCGTCCGCGGGCGATATGTGCCACGAGTTTTCTCACGTTCTCGGCTTGCCCGATTATTATTCGTACACGGATTCTTCGTCGTACGATTATATTGGCGGTTACGAGCTGCTCGGCAGGCGGGTGGGGGACATTCCGCAGTACTCGCTCGCGTATGTCAGAAGCAAACTCGGCTGGCTTACCGAGGGCGAGGAAATAATAGTTTTGAGCGACTCCGAAGAGATGAATTTATATCCCGTGACGCACGGCGAAAAAGTCGCGGCGATAAAGATAATACCCCCCGATTTCGAACAAAAACGCGAGTTTTTTATGATTGAAGCGAGGGAGAAAAAAGACGGCGGGTTCGATTGCTTTATAGAAGCTTCCGGCGTAATCGTTTACCGCGTGAACGAGCTTAACGGTCATATCGGTTCGACGGGCGCGCTCGTTTCTTCGGACTACGGAAATATGTACGGCGACGGCAATTACGAGATTGCCTTTGTGAGAAGTTCCGATCCGATGTTGCCGCTCAATTATTTCACCGAAAAAGAGGGGCGTTCGTCCGTAGGCGAGTTGACTTATTCTGACGGAACGGGTTCGGGCGTCACGGTGAACGTAAACGGCAAAAACGAAAACGGCGGGTACGTCATTTCGGCGGAGTATTCCCGCACGGCGGAAACCGAAAAAAAATTGCCGTCGATTTACAAGAAAGACGGCGCAATCGCGTTCGAATGGAGTGACGGCGAAGATGGTAAAACGGTCTTTTCGATAATCGAGGCGGACGGACTTTCCGCGGCTGCGAACGCCATGTCCGTGCTTCCCGACGCGGTACGAGCGGCAAACGAAAACGGCGCGGGTTATAAGCTGTTAAGCGTTACCGTTAAAGACAGCCGTTCGGGCTTTTACGTTCCGGCGATAGACAGAGAATGCTACGTTCTTTCGGCAAAGCTCACGGATGACGGAAAAGTGACCGATAAAGCTGTTTTTCACATAAGAACGAGCGAAGAGGAAAGAGCCGATTTTACCTATTCTGATTTTTTAAAAGTAGCGTTTATGCGCGGAAATCCCGCGTATGTCGCCTCTTGGTGCATAGGCGGGGCATGCGTTCTCGCGGTCGTCGCCGTCGTTTTGTTTAAGCGGAAAAAGAAAAAACAGCCGTAATCCGCCAAAAAAAATGTCGGTAAAAGCCTCTTTGTCACGGCACTTCCGTAATTTGCGGATTCCGTAGAAAACCCGGCGGCTTAACGGCGCGTAAATAGTTGAAAACGTGCGAAAAAGGCGTTTTTTAAAAAAATTCACTAAATTATCACAGCATACGGCTAAAAAAAACAAAAAAACGCTTGCATAACTCGTAAAAGTATAATATAATATAACCGAAAATAATTTTTACGTCGAAAGAACAACCCTTTCGACGGGGAAGAGAGAGGTTTGCGTTATGGGAATCAGACGGAAAATCGCGTGTATTGAAGAATATGTCGTTTCTATGGAAGAAACGGCTTTGGAAGAAGCCGTTGCCGTGACGGAGGCGGAAGAGCCTGTCGCGGAACAAGAAACGGTTGTTTCGAACGACGTTAACGAGGTTACTGCGGAAATCGTCGAAGAACCCGTGGAAGAAACCGTCGAAGAAGTTGCCGAAGAGCCTGCCGAGGTCGCGGAGGAAACCGCCGAGGAAACGACGGCGCCCGAAGACGTCGCGTTCGTTGCCGAAGAGCTTCCCGAAGTTACGGTGGAAGAGCCCAAGAAGGAGCGCGCTCCCGCAAAAGCGTTCGATTACAAAATCGTCACGGCGGACGAAATCACTCAGGACAGATACAACGAGCTTAAAAACTGCGCTATGCAGTACAAGAAGCTCAAATCGAGAATTTCCAAGAAGTTCGACTCCATCAACAGCGGCAGAACCCAATTCGTCAAATTCGGTCTTGCGGGCAAAACTCTCAAAGTATACGTCAATCTCAAGCTCGAGGATACCGATCCGAAGTTCCACTGCAAGGATCAGTCCTTCAAAAAACCGTACGTACAGGTTCCGGTGCTTATCCGCGTAAAATCGGGCAGAGCGGTCAAATACGCAAAGAGACTTATCGCTCAGTCGGCTGAATACTGCGAACTCAAACCGAACAAGAAATACCTGCCTAAGGATTACATACTCGAGGTCGAGGAAATGTACAATGCCGGCTTGACGAACGGCGAAGCTTTGGAAAACGAAGCCGCGGCAACCGAGGAAGAATAAGATTTTTAAATGGGAGTGCTTTTGCGGCATTCCCTTTTTTAATGCAATCGCCGGCAACCGCGAACAATTTAGTCGCCCTATGCGGCAACCGAACGCGACTGCGAATAATGCGGCAATCGCATGCGGCGATGAATAATACAATCGCACTCGGCAGAGAAAGCCGTTTTTTTGCTAAGGCGCGATTTCGCTTGCGGCAGAGCCCGCCAAAACGAGGGCAAAAGCAACATTTTATTGACCTTGCGCGTATACATCACGCGCGCGTATAAATAAATGTGAAAAAATGCGTAAAAAAACTTGACATAAGTTTTACGTTATGGTAAAATCAATTAGCACTCTTGCGGGAGTGTTAATTTTTTAGGATGGCAAAATTATGGCAAAAGGTGTTAGAACAAGAATAACTTTGGCTTGTACCGAATGCAAGCAGAGGAATTACGACGACTACAAAAACAAGAAGAACACTCCTGACAGACTCGAGGTAAACAAATACTGCCCGTTCTGCAAGAAGCACACTGTTCATAAAGAATCCAAGTAATTCCGACGGCGACCGGGAGGGTTGCCGATTCGTATAAACAAGACGGGGAGTATTCTCAAATGGAAAATAACAAAGCAATCGAAAAGCAAACAGAAAAGAAGGATAAATCCAAAAAATCGGGCAAACCGAATTTCTTCAAGAGAATTTGGATTAAGATTAAGGAAGTAGTTTCCGAGCTTAAAAAGGTAACCTGGCCTTCTTTCGGCAAAGTGGTAAAACAAACGGGCGTGGTAATAGCCGTGGTAGCCGTTTTTTTAATCGTAATCACTTTAATGGATTGGGGACTTACCGTCGCACTCGAACAGCTCATTAAATAATCGGAGATTCTATCAATGGGTGAAACTGCAAAGTGGTATGCCATTCACACCTACTCCGGTTATGAAGTGATGGTAAAAAATACGCTTGAAAAACTTATAGAAAACAATAACCTGGGCGAGCAGATTCTCGATATAAGAATACCTATGTATCAGGACATAGTAGAGGGTAAAAACGGCAAGAAAAAGGTCGTTGACAGAAAAGTTTTGCCGTGCTACATTTTCCTTAAACTCGTGTATTCGAACGACATCTGGTACCTCGTAACCAACACGAGGGGGGTAACGGGTTTCGTCGGTCCGCAGGGTAAACCTCTTCCGCTTTCGGAAGACGAAGTTAAGCGTATGAGGCTTGAAACCACCGTCGACAACGTAGACTACGTGGTGGGCGACGAAATCAAAATCGTATCCGGCGCGCTCGAAGGTTTTACGGGCGTTATAACCGAGCTTAACGTATCCGCTCAGAAGGCAAAGGCGAAAGTCGAAATGTTCGGAAGAGAAACGGAAGTCGAACTCGATTTCGTGGATATCGAAAAGATAAACGTACTCAAATAAGCTCTATCAATATTTATATATATAGAAAAAATGCTTAAACCGCTTCGAGAGATCGGAGCGTAAGTGGGAGAAGCGTAAATTTACAAACAATGCGCTTTGCTAAAACCACTATCTGGAGGATTTTTTATGGCAAAGAAAGTTACTGCGGTCGTAAAACTGCAACTCAATGCCGGGAAAGCAACACCGGGCCCACCCGTCGGATCGACGCTCGGACCTTACGGTATCAACATTCCGGGCTTTACTAAGGAATTTAACGCCAAGACGGCTAATCAGGTCGGGTATATTATTCCGGTAGTAATCACCATTTATCAGGACCGTTCGTTCACGTTTATTCTTAAAACTCCCCCTGCACCTGTTCTTATCAAGAAGGCATGCGGAATTGAAACCGCAAGCGCTAAGCCTAACAGAGATAAAGTTGCAAAACTTACCAAGGCACAGGTTAAGGAAATCGCGGAGGCTAAGATGGAAGACCTCAACGCTGCGTCGCTCGAAGCCGCTATGAGCATGATAGCCGGCACCGCGAGAAGCATGGGCGTCACCGTCGAAGAATAAATTTATATATAATGTGGGAGAGAATTTTTTCTCGCACGAACCACAAGGAGGATTCTTAAATAATGAAATACGGAAAAAAATATGCCGACAGTATAAAGGCATTTGACCGCACTAAACAATATGAAATAGGCGACGCTATGGATATCGTTTTGAACAGCGCGAAAGCAAAGTTCGACGAAACTATCGAATTCCATACTCGTTTGGGCGTTGATCCTCGTCAGGCAGATCAGCAAGTCCGCGGCGTTATCGTACTTCCCAACGGAACGGGTAAAACCGTAAGAGTACTCGTAATCGCAAAGGGCGAAAAAGCAGATCAGGCTCAGGCAGCGGGCGCGGACTATGTCGGCGCGGAAGAAATGGTAGCTAAAATTCAGAAAGAGAACTGGTTCGATTTCGACGTAGTTATCACCACTCCCGACATGATGGGCGTCGTAGGTCGTATAGGTAAGGTACTCGGTCCTAAAGGACTTATGCCTAACCCGAAGTCCGGCACGGTTACTACCGACGTTGCAAAAGCAATTGCCGATACCAAAGCAGGTAAAGTCGAATACAGACTTGACAAGAGCGCTATCATTCACTGCGCAATCGGTAAGAAGAGCTTCGGCAAAGAAAAGCTTGTTGAAAACTACAATGCTCTTATGGAAGCTATCATCAAGGCAAAACCTGCTGCGTCGAAAGGTCAGTACGTAAAGAGCATCAGCATTTCCAGCACGATGGGCCCCGGCGTAAAAATCAACAACAAAACTTTATAATTTTTCCCCTCGGTAGGGAGAAATTATTTGACAGTTCATTGTAAGACTGTTATAATAATAGAAAAAACCGTAGAAAGCAGGTGCAATAGCTCAAATGCGTAAGCAGCCCGCCGAGGTATTTAAGATATTATGTGTATCATAACGTTCTTTTGCCTTGGCGGAAGAACGTTTTTTTACGGTTCACTATAAAAATAGGAGGTAACAATCTTGTCGGCTAATGTAGAAGCAAAAAAGCAAGTCGTTGAAGAGATTAAGAGCAAAATTACCGCAGCTAAATCGGTAGTTCTTATAAACTATTCAGGTCTTACCGTTGCCGAAGATACCGAATTCAGAACCGCTTTCAGAAAAGCAGGCGTTGAATACAGGGTACTTAAGAACACTTTGGTAAGAAAAGCTTTCGACGAACTTGGAATAAACAGCTTTGACGACCATCTCAACGGACCTACCGCGGTTGCGTTCGGCAGCGACGAAACTTCTTCGTCCAAAATCGTTGTAGAAGGCATCAAAAAGTACAACAAAATGGAAATAAAAGGCGCTTACGTTGAAGGCGCTTATATGGACGAGAAGGGCATAAACGCACTCGCTACCATTCCTTCCAAAGAGGAATTGTACGCAAAATGCGCGGGCGCATTGCAGTCCATCATCGCAGGTCTCGCAGTTTCGCTCAAGGCGGTTGCGGACAAGCTCGAAAACGCTTAAGTTTTCAAAAAATATTTAATTTAAAAATTATCGGAGGATATTAAAAATGGCAGATATCGCTAAAATGATTGAAGAGATTAAGGGTATGACCGTTCTCGAGCTTAACAGCCTTGTTAAAGCTATCGAAGAAGAATTCGGCGTAAGCGCCGCTGCAGTTGCAGTTGCAGGTCCCGCAGCTGCTGCAGAAGCTGCTCCCGCAGAAGAAAAGACTGAGTTCAACGTTGTTCTTAAGGACATCGGCGCTAAGAAACTCGAAGTTATCAAGGTTGTTCGCGAAGTTACCGGACTCGGCCTTGTTGAAGCTAAGAAGCTCGTTGAATCCCTCGGAACCGTTAAAGAAAACGTTCCCAAGGAAGAAGCTGAAAAGATGGTTGCTAAGATTAAAGAAAGCGGCGCAACCGTTGTTATGGAGTAATTCGGTTTTACCGAAAAATAAAAATCGGAGTGATTTTTCACCCCGATTTTTATTTTTGCCCGAAATCGTTTTTGCTGATGATCGGCGGTCACCGCCCGAGCGTATTATGAATAATTTTTAATTGTATGCAATAATTTTTGTAGCTGAAATGAGAACGCATATGTCATTAAAGGTTGAGACATACTCGCTCGGCTACTATTGAAAAAAATCATCCAAGCTTTTTTCATATGTATCGCCTTTTAATTGGTTGCAACGATGACACAAAGTTTGTAAATTATCATAAGTACTTTTCCCACCTTTTGCAATTGGCTTGATATGGTCAATTTCTAAATCGTCAAACGCACCGCTTCTACCGCATATACAACATCTATACCCGTCTCTTTTATATATTGAAAATCTCATTTTATTTGAAACTTTGCCTCGTTCAACATTGCAAATTGAATTCCAAATGCTCTTGTCTTTATAATATCCCAAGTATTTATAATTTAACCTATTTATAATATCTTCTATTTCGCAGCTATTGAAGGTTTCAGCTTTTTCGGCGTAAGTTCGCCCGTTTATTGTATTGAGATACAAACTTATTTTTATACAAAATGAAGTTGTTGGACGTAAAACCTTTTTGTCGAATAATTTTTTTTCGATTGATTTTAATTTTTTTACGTTGAGTAGCCCGACAGGAGCCGAAAAAATGCCGAATTCCGATATTTCATTAACGGAAGTGTTGTATTTAGCAAATAATACACTGTTTCTTTTCGCTTTTTCAATTTGCTGCAGTACGTCGCGCTTTTTAAATTGTAGTTGATATGTTAAATAATCCAAACAAGAAATACCGTCGTACATTTTTTGATTATCGTATGCATGCATTTCGTTGAAACTTGTTATGTCGCAAAAAACTGTATCGTTATTCAATTCTTCAAGTTTATTCAAAGAAACGCTGTTTTTGATAATAAAACGCCTATGGTATTTGTTTATAAACAAAATTGTAAGCAAAACGACAAGTGCTGTGAACAATATAATAATAAAAAATAACATAATCCACCCCTTTCAGTTATATAATATCATATATTACAAAGTTTGTAAATACAGTTATAAAAAGATGTTAAAAAAAAGAGATATGTATAATACTTGCTATTTGTTTTTATTTTTTTCATTTTATTGTTAACCTACAATGTCGGCACTTGGCATTAAAAAACTTTGATGCGAATAATCGCATTATGATTAAAAGTGAAAAAAAAGAAGAAAGGAAATTTTTTCTTTAACGTTCGATTTAGAAGTTTTATTATTCTTCAATTTGTTGGGGCGGTCACCGCCCCTCCGCTTTTAATTGTATCACGTTCAAAAAAGTGCGATTTATGCGCGATAAAAGGCACTTTTTAATTTTTTTCGATTTACATACGTTTACTTGTAACGAAAAAAATCACATCGGCATACAATGTTGCAAACGACTTTCGGCAAAGGTCAAACCTTAAAAAAACGTGCCGACACGGAGGACGTATGGATTTAAAAAAATATATGGCAGACGGCGAATATCCGAAAACAGAGGGCAGATGCGACATATACGACGCCCTTTGCATGATGGGCGATTACGCGGGTAAATCGGGCGAAACCACCGCGGTTATGCAGTATATGTATCAACATTACATAACGGCAGGGGTTGATGCGGAAGTTTCGGAAACACTCTCCGGCATTGCCATGGTGGAAATGACGCATCACGAGCTGCTCGGAAAGGCAATAGTCGCGTGCGGCGGAACCCCGTATCTCGGCACTACGAGAGAGTTCTGGACGGGCAGATGCGTCAACTACACAAAGGATTTGAAAACCTTTCTTGCAGACGATATTCTCACCGAAAAAACCGCGATAGAGGGTTACAGAAAAACGATTGTCTGTTTACAGAACGACAGCTTAAAACGCCTTATTTCGCGCATTATCGAGGACGAACAGGTTCATATAAAGCTGCTTGAGAACCTACTCGAAGGCTTGCTTCACCCGGATAAAAACTAATTCGCAATCAATCGCAAGAACCCTTAATACGGGTTCTTTTTATATTTAAAAAGAATTGTCAGAATTGCCGTGTTCGTTTTGAAAATATAGATTGCAGTTTCCGACCGTCTATTTTTTCTAATTCCTGCGCTAATTATTTGACAACCGAACGGTAGGTAGCTATAATATATTGCGATAACG
This sequence comes from Christensenellaceae bacterium, assembly GCA_022768945.1. GTDB lineage: Bacteria > Bacillota > Clostridia > Christensenellales > Borkfalkiaceae > RGIG3732. The sequence goes on from JALEKY010000067.1 coordinate 20,694, forward strand.
TAAAAAGATTTTTACGAAAAAACAGCGACGAGAAGGCAGCGGAGGGATTTTATGGCGGAAAACAACGGCACGAAGCAAGAAATTATAGAGATTTCGCTCGATTTGTTTTCAACTCGGGGATTTGAAGCGACTTCTGTTTCTCAGATAGCCGAAGCCGTCGGTATTCGAAAGGCTTCGCTTTACAGCCATTTTAAAAGCAAGCAGGAGATTTTGGACGAAATTATAAAAACGATTGACGAACAATACGAAAGACATTCGCTTTTCGCCCGCGCCGATTGGAATAACACGGGGTTTACCGACGGCAAGGAAAATCTTTCGCCCGATGACGTCGCAAAAATGATAATCGGGCAGTTTCGCTTTATAATTCACGATTCGCACATCAGCCGCGCGAGAAAAATGCTCACTATAGAACAGTTCGGGAATCGTCAACTTGCGGAAATGCAAACTAAGCGCAATTACACTGACGTTATGCGGTTTTTTGTGGGATTTACGGGGTTTCTTATTAAAAATGGTAAGTTGAATAACGGCGACGAGGAGGCGATGGCGGCGCAGCTATGCCTACCCGTTTCGGTGTGGATAAATCTGTGCGACCGCGAACCCGAGCGTGAAGACGAGATTGTAAAACTGATAGAAAAACACGTAAAGCAGTTTTTCGAAACGTATAAAGTCTGACGGCGTACCGAAAAATCGATAGAATATGAAAACTATAATATACATTCACGGCAAAGGCGGAAACACAGAAGAGGCCGAGCGTTACAAACAGCTTTTTAACGGGTGCGACGTAACGGGTTTCGATTACTGCTCGACTACCCCGTGGGAAGCGAAAAAAGAATTTTCCTCGTTTTTCGATAGTGCCTGCCGAGATTGCGATTCCGTAGAGATAATCGCAAACAGCATAGGCGCGTTTTTCGCGATGAATGCCGACGAAACGGCGAGCAAAAAAATCGAAAAAGCGTATTTTATTTCACCGATCGTCGATATGGAAAAGCTGATTCTCGATATGATGTCATGGGCGAACGTGACCGAGGAACGCCTTCGCACGGAAAAGGATATTCGGACGGATTTCGGTGAAACGCTTTCCTACGAATATCTTTGTTACGTGAGAAAAAACAAGCCAAAATGGAACGTTCCCACGCATATTTTATACGGCGAAAAGGATAATTTGCAGACTATCGGAACGATATCCGATTTTGCGAAAAAGACGGGCGCGTCGCTTACCGTAATGAAGGACGGCGAACATTGGTTTCATACGGAGGAACAAGTGAATTTCCTCGATAAGTGGATAAAAAATGCAACGCGCAGGCGATTCGGTCGGGATATTTAGGGAAACAGCTTTATGAGTTGGTTTAATATTTACGGGTTTGCGGCAATCTTGCTTATTATGATACCGAACGTTCTGTTTGCCGTTAAAAACAAAGACGGGTTTGCAAATAAACCATGCGCCAAGTATGTTGAAGTAGTAGAGCAAATCGGTAGATTCGGTTGCTTCGGCTTTATGATTATCAATATTCCGTATACGTATTTCGGTTGGTGGTTTAACGGAGCTTTTACCGTTTATATTGTCGCTCTGTTTGGGTTTACTGCCGTTTATTGTGTGATTTGGGCGGTTTTTTTCAAAAAGAACTGCTTGTTTCGCGCTCTTGCACTGTCGATTATTCCGTCTGTAATATTTATTTTTTGCGGAATAACCATACTGTCCGTTCCGCTTATAATCGCGGCGGTTTTGTTCGCGCCGAGCCATATTTACATTTCATATATAAATGCGGCATAGATTAGAAAAACGCGTGCAAAGGAGATAAAATGTCTACTACAAAGGAATATTTGTCGTATGCGGCCGAACAACTTTCCGATTTGAAGGAAATATCTTTCCGCCCGATGATGGGCGAGTATGTTCTTTACTACAAGGGGAAAGTCGCCGGCGTGTTATCCGATAATCGTTTGCTTATAAAACCGGTTAAAACGGCGGTAGAAATGACCGATAATCCGGTTTTCGAAATTCCGTACCCGGGCGCAAAGCCTATGCTCCTTGTTGAGCGGCTTGACGATAAAGAGTTTTTAGCCGAACTGTTCCTCGCCATGTACGACGAGTTGCCCGAGAAACGAAAAAAGTAGGGGAGAGCATTGTTCGTCCGACTGTCGGATTATCCGAGGAAGAGTTTATTTTAATAATTGACCGGCGGTCACCGCTCGGTCACTGTCCCGCATCTAAAAAAAGGAATATTTATATGAAGCAAAAATCAAGATTTAAAATCGCCCGCGGATGGCTTATCTTCTGGACGATGTTTATCGGCATAGGAGCCGTTGCCGGCGCACTCGGAATGTTCGTCGATCCGTCGGGAAAGTTTATGGGAATGGATGAAATGCTTTCGTACTTTCAGGTGCTGCCGTTTGCCGAAAAACTCTTTCAGAACTTTACGTTTTCGGGTATTGCGTTGCTTTTCGTAAACGGCTTGACAAATCTTACAGCCGCGGTGCTTATTATCGCAAAAAAGCGCGTCGGCGTCATTCTCGGCGGCATTTTCGGCGTTACGCTCATGCTTTGGATTTGCATTCAGTTCTACATATTTCCGCCTAATTTTATGTCGATAAGCTTCTTTGTTTTCGGCGCGATACAGGCGGCAACAGGCTATGCGGCAAGCGTGTTTCAAAAGCAGGAAGAGTTCCGCGCGGATATTTCCGACTACCCGAATATCGGCACGAACAAAAAGAGGCTCGTCGTTTTCTTTTCCAGAATGGGTTACGTGCGCAAGCTTGCATACGAAGAAGCAAACCGCACGGGCGCCGAGCTTTACGAGGTCAAATCGGCGGAGAGAACGGAAGGCACTCTCGGCTTCTGGTGGTGCGGAAGGTACGGAATGCACAAATGGCAAATGCCGATAGAAGATATTAAGGTTAACGTGTCGGATTACGATCATGTTACGATTTGCACTCCGATATGGGTGTTTTTGCCAGCGGCGACTATACGTTGTTTTTGCGCCCGCGCGGCGGGTAAAATAAAAGAAGTCGATTATATCGTCGTTCATCATCAATCTAACGCTTACGAGAACGCCGCGGAAGAAATGGACGAGCTTCTTAAAATAAAGCATACCGGCTTTTATAGCGTTCGTTGCAGAAAGGGAGATTATAAAATCGTGTCAAGCGGCAAAGAGGAGAAATAATAATGAAAAATCCCTATAACATCGAATGGCTTTTTCCCGCTTCGGCGCTGTTTGTTCTCGCGTTCTTTTACGGTACGTATTTCGTTAAAAAAATACTTCAAAACCGCAAAGGAATTCAAACGAGACAAATAGGCAAAAGAAAGGAAAAAGAAGTTCACACGGTGGAAATTCTAATGAGTATAGCCACGTTGCTTTGCCCCGCGGCGGAGCTTGTTTCCATTGCGCTTAATTGGAGCGTTTTGCCCGATGACGCGCGTTTTACGGGGTTTCTTGTCGGAATTATAGGCGACGTGATATTTCTTCTCGCCGTAATATTTATGAGGGACAGTTGGCGCGCGGGCATTCCCGATAAGGACAAGACCGAGCTCGTAACGAGAGGCATTTATAAATTCAGCCGCAACCCCGCCTTTCTCGGTTTCGATTTTATGTACGTTGGGTTGCTTCTGATGTACGGAAACGCTGGTACGCTTGTTTTCACGCTGTTTGCCGTCATTATGCTCCATCTTCAGATTTTGCAGGAAGAACGCTACCTCGAAAGCACTTTCGGGGAGGCGTATACGGAGTACAAAAAACGAGTTTTCCGCTATCTCGGCAGAAGGCGCGGCGGGAAAAACGATTAAAAAATCCGGAGGAATAGTAAATGAAAGTTGTAAAAATATTGGCGGCTTGCATATGCGCGGCAGGGGTGGCGGCGCAGAGCGCGTGTTCTTTTTTCGGGGCGATATCTTACCCGAACGCAGAAAAATATTCCGCGGGCGGAGCGAGTTTTTCAAGTCAAATAGACAAAATCGAAATAGATTGGCTTAGCGGTAAGGTGAATATAGCGTATCGATCGGGCGACGGCGTTTCGATTTCGGAAACGTCAAATTCCGCGCTTTCGGACGATATGCGCGTTCATCTGTGGCTTGACGGAACGACTCTCCGCGTGAAATTCGCCGCATCGGGAGTGAAAACGCATTTGTTTCGCAACGAAAGAAAAGAGCTGACGGTCGCTTTGCCGGAGAATTTTAAGCTGTCAGAACTTATCGTAAACGCCGCTTCTGCAAACGTAACGGGTGAGAAAGTCAGGACAAATAAAATTTCTGTTTCAACCGCTTCGGGCGATATAGATTTGTCGTGCGAAGCCGAAGAAATCGAACTGAACAGCTCGTCCGGCAAAATAACTCTCGGTCAAAAGGGAAAAGCTTCTTCTGCACGGATAAACACGTCTTCGGGCGGCGTCGAAGCGAATTTCGCGGATTGCGACAAAGCCGAGCTTAATTCTTCTTCCGGAACGGTGAAAGCGGTCGCAGACAAGGTAGGCGAGCTTTCCGCAAAAACTTCGAGCGGAAGCATTTATTGCACGTTGAAAGCGGCTATGCAAGGCAATTTTTACTCGTCGTCCGGTAAAGTTACTCTCTGTTTTTCGGTCGGTTTCGGCTTTAAAGCAAACGTTAGCACGTCGAGCGGAAAATTATATTCAGACCTTGCGCTGAAAAAGAGCGGCAACAATTATGTCTACGGCGACGGCAGCGCCGAGATTAATGTAAAAACTTCTTCCGGCAGCGTTGTTTTTAAAGAAGCCTGAATTCTTAATAAAAACTTTCGGATTTCAATGCGAACCCGATAGTTCTGCGCTTGCACATATGTGCGCACGTAGGGGCGAACACTTTCCGTTCGACTGTCGGATTATCCAAGGGAAAGTTTGTTTTTAATAATTGACCGGCGGTCACCGCCCGAGCACTGCTCGTCCGCATATACTTGAATAATGTATAAAAAAGAGTAAACCGAAGCTAAAGTTCGTTTTACTCTTTTTTGTGTCACTCGGATAAAATCTCGTTTTTCGGGCAATTTTCGAGAGTGTGTCGAACGATAAATACTTTTTCCATAGTGCAGTAGCTTTAAAAATAGTATTAATTTTCTCTTGTAACAAAAAAAGACCCCTACCCATAAAAATATGCACCCCGAAAGAGTCTAACTTTTTGGGGCGCATTTCACTTTTGGGGCGCATTTCAGAAGCTTAAACTTCCGAAGGTGCGGTTTCTCCATATTTTCGCAATAAAATACCGCTATAAAGCGTTTTCAATCTCATCGAAGTGACTTTCGATTATCTCCGCATAATCGTCGATAACTTGTATCGGTGATAGATTTTTAAATTTTTCTTTGTCGATATCAAGCACTTCGTTTATATTCTTCCATTCCAACACGTTCTTATCGCACGATATTTTACCGACAGAAAAGGCTCTGGAATAAACAACGATATTCAAACCGAAAGGATAGCCGATGTGCTCGATGTCTATAAGATGGTTATCCTTTTCGAAACAAAAAGACTCCTCTCCGTTTTTGAAAAAATACTTATACCTATACCCTTTATCCAATAAAAAACGAAATTTATTTTCAATGTATTTTTTACTGTTCTTTTCGTATTCGTTTTTTTTCTTAAAAATCCAAAAACACATTTCCTTATCCACGGTATTAAATGTTCTATATGTCACAGCATTGTTTCACGACGTCGTACAATAATTTGAGTTAAAAAGTCATTTATACTATAGAAATAAGTGCCTTTATCTTTTCCTTTTTGTACTTCTTCCCTCACTTCCTTATATAAGTCAGGATGTAGTCGCAAAGGAAAAGTTTTTTCTGAACTGTTGGAGTCTTTGTATTATTCATAAAAATTTGTCACCCTATGAAGACATAATTTCATGGCGTGATGATAGCATAAATCACATAAAAAGTCAACCAGTTTTCGTAAATAAGTTCCTCAATACTCAATTCTAATAAGTTTCAAGTCCTACAGGAGGGTTCTTTTCGTTTGACAGACTTTCTAATAGTAATTTATGCTTTTTTGAGTCATAAAAAAAGACCGAGTAACGGTTGCTCCGCTACTCGGTCTACTAATTTATCAATAAAAATGTTCAATTATAGGCAAAAATGCCCTTAAAAATGTAAAAATGATGGTCTATAAGAAAAGACTTATAGACCATCACTTTTGGTGCGGATGAAGGGACTCGCTCCGCTCGCGAACGCAAAAGCGTTCTTGCTCGCTATCACGCCTGTGTAGCAAACAGCGGGTGTCCGCTGTTTGTCCGCAACCTTAAAAAGTTTGCGGATACCTACCCGTTCGAGTCCCTTAGTTAATTCACAAATAAAAAAGAGTAAACCGAAGCTAAAGTTCGTTTTACTCTTTTTTGTGAGTAATCTAAAATTTTGATACCATTTTAAAATAGGTGCAAAATTTAGAGTTACGGGTGCATTTTCTTGTAACGGGTAGCACCTATTTTAGTTCGATAAATTGGAATATGTCTAACTGTTTTGTAAATTTACATTTTTGTACACTGTAAATAGTCTTTGATCAAATAAATACGGTATCTTAATAGTTCTCTTTTCTTACCTCAAAGTAAGCCTGAGGATGATTACATACAGGGCATTT
>JALEKY010000070.1 GCA_022768945.1 Christensenellaceae bacterium
AAAGAAACGGCGCTGATATAAGCGTTCTCGAGCCGTCCGAAGAAATGAAACACATCAAAAACGTGATTTACTACGACGAAGACAAGATAAGACCGTCTTCCTCCGGGTATTTCGAGTTTTACGTTCATAACGCAAACGAGGATGAATACGGCTTCGTTTTTAACGCGGCGGTTAAAAACAACGAGTTTTCGGTAGGCGAGGGATTCAAGTCGCCTTCGGACGCTGCCTCGAGAGAGAAAGCTCTCAAATACATTAACTCGCACATAATGATGTTTACGGAATATAAAGACGGAGTATATTCGGGATACATACCCACAGACGGTTCGGTAAAAAGAAAAGTGACTAAGGACAACGACGGCGGGCATGTGGTAGTGTATTGGATTTGGATTGCTTATTACGACGAGATTTTCACCGATAAAAAGAATATCATAGAAGAGAGCGCGAGAAAAGAAATTGCAGATTATTATTCGAAAGAAGAAAACCGCGCGAAGATGTTCGAAGGCGATGAAGCGGACGAAAACGGTTATAATCAGGCGGACTGCGTTATCGGTACGACGATACAGCATATTTGTTTCGCTCTGAACGTTTGGGAGGACTGAAAGAAATGCTGAAAAAGGTAAAATCGACGTATAAAAAAGCTCTCGGCACTTCGATAGTTCTGATCGTATTGTTTTCGGTTATCTGCGTGGACGTTTTCGCCTGGTTTTACATTATTCGCCGCACGAGAACGGGGGATATGGAAATAGACATTCCGCCGATCATATACGTAAAGAACGATAACCTCGACGAGATGACTTCTTTCGATCTCGACGGTTTGCAGATAAACGAAACGTACACAACGGTTTTTTGTGTTTCGCCTGCGTTTTTAAACGCCGTGCATACTTTCGAACTCGGCATAATTTACACGGAAAACATCGGTATGGAAATAGATTTGCACCCGGTGGAGGTTATCTCCGGCATGTCGTCTTTGAAGGACGGAGAAACGGGCTTCGAGGAAATAACGAGGTCGCTGTACGACGATTCGGTCGACAGAAACGTGGATTGTTATTTCAAGTACAATACCGCGTACGATTGGGGAGCAAATAAAAAGGTAACTTACAACGGTTGGACGGATACGGACGAAACGAATACGTCCGGCATAATAAACCGCGGAGTGTACAAGCTGTATTCCGAAATGACTTTCGAAGAAACGTACGAGGAAACGGGCAAGGATATCATTACAAAAATGAACGACGTGAGAATGTACAGATTTTTCGTTCTCCGCATTACCTGGCCGAACATAATTACGGACGAAAACCTCGAAAAGGAAGCGGATATAGTTTACATCGTTACAAACGGAACGGCGAGCGAACGTACGGGCGAGTAAAAAGGAGGCAAAACGTGAAATTCGATTTAAAAAAGTTAATAATCGTTTTGTGCTTCGTGGCGGTCGCGTCTCTTTCGTTTTCCGTCGTATACGGCGCTTATTACGGTAAAGGTATTTTCAAGGACGTTTTCGTAAACAGGAAAAATCATTTTACGAGCGATTTGCTCGTTCAGGTAAAGGCTTCGGAAGATTGGGAATCTTCCGCTGAAAAGACTACGGGAGCTTCGAAGTTTTCTCTATGCAATTACGATCTTGCTACGGGAGAGTACAACGCGTTCGACCTGACGTTTGCCGTTTACGCAAAATCGGAGGACTCAGCCACCGATAAAGTTTACAACGTGTTTTTCGGAGGGAAGGCATATTCGGTCGATAAAAATTCCTCTTTCGATACGCCGCTGTTTACCGCGGTTCTTCCGAAAGGAGCGGCTAACTCGGTCTCCGTTTCGATTTCGTTCGGGGACATTACTTCCGATAACGTTTCGGAATTCCCGGGGGTATACGTTTTAGCGGTTCCGGTCGAGCCGTCGTATATGTCTCCGAGAGCTCTCGGCGCGCTGATAGGTCCGTTTAATTCCGAAAGGTTCGAAGTTCATTCTTCTTTCGAGTATGACGAGGGTTCGGATATAAACGATTATGCGGCGTTCAATTACGTGGTTTCGATGATAGGAGAACCGGACGACGGCGAAACCGTTGCCGTGTGGTGGAATTCTAAAGTTTTGTCGATTATGACCGAAAACGGAACGCTGCCCGATGGAAGCGTGGTTATGACCGGCTCGGACGGGGATTTCGACAGATATATTTTATTGCCGAAGGTTTCGGCTATAAACTACAGCTTGTTCTTTACGAGAGCCGAAGTTGCGGAGGACGAAACAAGTCCGTGGCTCGTTACGGGCGACGACGCGATAACCTGGAATAAATTGACCGACTATATTAAAACGGTTTAAATATGTTTTTTGGCGGACTATGAGAAAACTGAACGGAAAAAATAAAAAACTTAATATCATATTCTGCATTGCCATGAGCATATGCTGCGCTATGCTCGGCGTTTTGCTGCTATCCCCGCCGGATAAAAACAGCGTAAAAGCATTGACTATGCCGGACGATTACGCCCTTGCCGTAGACGACACTTTCGGATTATGGAATGAGGAAACCAATCCGGGTAACGTTTACAAAGGCATTACGAAAGATACAGACGACAACGTTTACTACGTAAAGGGCTCGGAGGGATTCGTTACTTTGGCGAGAACGTCGCAACGCAATTCGTTCGAGGGGTGCACGTTTAAGGTGCTCGGAGAATCCGGCGTAGAAACGGTTCTTTCCTCTTCGGCTGGCGACGTTAACGGCTTTTTCGGAATAGGCAGCGCGAAATATCCTTTTAAAGGCACGCTTACGAGGGCTGACGTTGCCGGTTCGGTTATGCTCAGACTCGACGACTGGAAATATCTGTTCGATTACGTTTCCAACGAAGCAAAAATTCTTCCTTTGGGGGAGAACAAAATAATAGCGTCGAGAAACGGCGCGTTTTCGCTTTGCGATAACCTCGTGGCGACGAGCGCCAACAATGCGTTCGACATAAGCGGCTTCAGTTTCGCTACGAGATACGTTACCGAAGACGGCATTTCCGGTGTGGTCGCTCAAAGCAAAACTGCGGGGCTTGTCGCTTCGAAAGTATACGCCGACGCGAACGGCGGTAAATTTTCAGTAGACCTGACGAATTGTTTCGCCTCGAGTTCTTCGGAGTATGAAATATCTTCTGCGGAGGGTAACGTCGGAGGACTTTTCGGAGAAATTTCGGCAGGTACGGACGTAACCGTCGTTATGAATTCCGTCAAAATGCACGTAAGCTCGTCTTCGGGCAACGCGGGGCTTCTTGTCGGTAAGAACTCGGGCAAACTGACCGTGTTTTCGGCGGGTACCGTCGACTTATCGGGAAAAGTCGCAGCGGACGACCAAAATTTTGCCGGAGGTATAGTCGGATACAACGACACCGGAGCGGAGATTGTTTTAGATTGCTCGGTAAACGTTGTAAACGCTGTGATTTACGGTAAAAACGCCGGCGGCACGGCGGGCGGAAACAGAGTCGGAATTGTTTTCAAAGGAGCTGCTTCCGGCGAAGGCATAGCGGTTAAAAATAACGTTTCCGCATTGCAGGACGGAGTCGTTTTTGGAGGAATAACCGCTGATTTAGGCGGGTTTTTGTATCTGAAAGCAGATAACGCGTCTGTTGGAAACATGTACTCGGCGAAAAGCGATTTCTCGGCGGATTTCGTTTATACGGTCGGAGATAACTCGTTTGCGGATATCGGCAATTATACATATAAATCCAATATGCCGTCTCTTCTCGTTTACTCGACGGGAGACGGGGCGATTTTAAGATTTTCGGGGAACGTCAAAGACGACGGCTCGCCGCTTTTCAAGCATATAGTAGGAAGACAAGGCAAGTCGCTTATTTATGCGGACGGCGGTTTTTCGTATACGTACACTTCAAATTATACCGCAGGTAAAGACAACGGCGCGGATATAGGTAACCGAGGTCAGGTTTACAGAAACGATAATCTTAATATAATTGACTTTTCGGAAGAAGGGTATACCGTTTCGATTTCGCCCCTTTCGTTCGGCACGTCGGGGCTAACTTTTTCTTCCGCAGCGGACGCAGCGAAATACGCGCTTACAATTCAGTCGCAAGGCGTTTTATCGGCGGTAAGCGGAATAAATACTGCGAATTATCGTAATTTGCTTTCCGCGACGATTAACGTTGCGAACGACATAAGTCTTAAGGGGACCGGTGTGGAGCAGCTTACCGACTCGTCGCTCGATACGCCTTTTACGGGAACGATTACGTCGTCCGGCTCATACGTAGAGCTTGCGATAGGCGAAAACGTTAACGGCAATCCTTTATATAAAAAAGACGGGGACAGCGAAAGATTGTACCTCGGTTTGTATTCGGCGGCTCGCGGGGCGACTGCGGTCGGCGTTAAAACGAGAGGATACATAAATTTTAACTACGACAAAGTAACGTCGGGAGTTTATATCGGAAGTCTTTTCGGCAAAGCGGATACTTCTCTGACTGTTTCGAATTGCGAAACGGAAGTTGAAATCAATCTTTCGGACGGTACGTTTGCATCAAATGCAGGCGTAATATATGCCGGCGGATTTGCAGGCGTGGTAACAAACGGTTCTGTTTCGGTAACGGGCAGCGTATTAGCCCCCGTTATCGCGCATAATTCGGGATTTAACGGGAACGTTTATCTCGGCGGCGCGATAGGACGGGCTTCCGGTATAACTGCGGCTGATTTTTCTGCTAACACGATAAAGACGAATATATCGCAGGCGGTGTCCGTTAATAATTCGAAGACGGGCGGCGTGGTTTCGGAATTATCTTTAAGCAGTTTCAAAGAAGTTAATTTTAAGGGCACTAAGGCTGACGGCGCCGTCATTTCGATAAATTCGACGAAGTATTATTCGTCGGACGTGGCGGGCGGACTTATCGCGAGGTACGTAGAAAATTGCAAAATAGCGCTCGATTCCGTTTGGCAGGGAACTGTAAAAAACAATAAGTCGGCTCCAGTCGGCGGACTGATAGGCGAATTTAAAGGAAAAATAATTCTCGAAAAGGGATTTTCGCTCGGCACGTCCGAATTTTCTTCCAAAGCGACGAATACGAACGGCGGAATTTTGGCAAACGGCAACAACGCGGTCGTTTCGGTCAAGTGCGATCCCGACGGATTTAAAAATATAAAAGCGGACGGGTTCGATTTGTTCGTCGGCTCGAATATAACTTCAAAAGCCTCGAACGGTATTGCCGCAAACGGCGGTATCGTCACGATAGAAACCCTTTCGGGCGAAAATACGGACGCTGATTTTGGCAGAATACCCGACTCTTCCGAATGGTTCGACCGTATGGAGGGACGGAGCAATTCTCTTACGAGGTATTTCTGCAATATAGAAGGTCTCGAGAGGAGAAAACCGTCGGGTACGGTATCGGGTTCGGCAGACCTCGTTTATTGGAGCGTGTATAACTACGCGAGAGGCATAGAAAAAAGGTGTTGAACGAGGTTTCTCCGAACACGTCTTATTCGATAGTATCAGCGACTGCGGACGTAAGCGTCGAGAATTATTGCTTCTACCCCGTTTATGCGGGAGGGGTGACGTTTAAATTCGGTTATAAAACGCTTACTTTCGGGCTTACGAACGCAAAAGTAAACAAGTTTGCTCAGTTCGGCGGACTGAATACCGGGTTGTTTTCGGATATTTATACGTCCGATTCGGGGAATTCGTCCGTAAAAATCGGAGAAATTCTCATTGCCGGGAAACTTTCGGTTTACAACAATACGTATTCGGGCGCGATTGCTTGCGGTAGGATAAGAGGCAATTACGCTAACAATGCCGCGTGCGATCTTGTAATAGAAAACGTGTTCCTCGACGGCATTACGGTAGAGGACGGAAGCGATACTTCCAAGATAAGACCGCTTCTTGTTTATTCGATAGGTTCGGACGTTTCGTGCAGAATAGACGGGATTTCGCAATATTCGAGGGATACGTACGACAAAGTAAACAAGAGTTCGACGTATTCCGCGGGTGTGAAAGCCGCTACTTCGCTTATAGGTTACGGCGGAGTGGCAGACAATAATGCGGAGCCGACAAATGTCTACGTTACGATAAGAAGCGTGGTTCTGGACGGACTTAACGCAAACGGAACGAATTCCGGCAGCATATTTACTAAAGCTACGCTGTTCTATTCGATTAACTACGCGCAGGGCAGCGGCTCGTTTATGTACAACTTCAACCATGCGGAAGACTGGACGTCCGCAGGGCACGTGAACGTAGTTACGTACGGCGAAGAGCTTATAAACGAGAATCAGCAGCAGTACTTCGATAAAGATATTTACGTTTCGCCAGAGATAAGCGACGCGGCGGAGTTGTATACGGCGTTCGGAACGAGGTATATGCCTTACGTTTTC
>JALEKY010000026.1 GCA_022768945.1 Christensenellaceae bacterium
GCGAATATATCGTAACCGCTACTCTTACAAAGCAATATTACGAAACCAAAGTTTTAACGGCAACGCTTTATATTCGCAGATTACTTATGTTATAGATAATAAGGAGATGGTAAATAATAACCCGTCCGAATACCGTTACGGCAGTGCTATTTCTCTATCCAATTCCACAAGCAAAAGCGCTGTATTCGGCGGTTGCAGCGGATTAACAAGCGTAACAATCCCGAACAGCGTGACTTCTATCGGTAGTTATGCGTTCAGTTATTGCAGAGGGCTCAAAAGCATCACATATACAGGCACTATTGCAGATTGGAAAAATATCACTAAAGGCTACGCATGGAGATACAATGTTCCTACAACTTGCATAATTCATTGCAGCGACGGCGATATAAAAATTTCCGATTAACTATTAAAATAAATATTTAAAATAAAAAACGCTTGGCTTTAAATTGCCGGGCGTTTTTTATATGAAGGTAATAATTGTATGTATTGCTATTAAAATTATAAATGGGGTTTTATCTTTACATGTTATAATCATCTCACATTGTATCGAAGTCGTAAAATAAATCCGGGTTTATACATTGGTGACCAACGAATAAATAATAGTTTTCGTTATCCGTTGCGACATAATATTGTTTTCCGTCGTTATTTAAATCGCTTACAATACCGAGTATTTTACTTCAATAAGTAATGCAACAAACAGCAGAACGGCGGCAAATCGGACGCCGCTTCCGTAATTAAGAATTAAATAAAGACGGCTCGATTTTAAGGCGTATAACCTATATCGAACCGTCTTTTATATTTGCAAAAAACACATTATTTCTTGCGAGCTTTTTTAGCGGACAATGCTATTTCCTTTTCGTTCGCCCGCAAAATATCCGAAAACGACCGACGGTCGCCCTTATTTATGCATTATAAACCACTTCGCCGCCGCGAACGGTAAGTTGTACGTTAAACTCTCCGTCGAGAACGGTAAAGTCTGCGAACTTACCCTCTTCTATCGAGCCGTAAAGTTTATCTACGCCGAGGTTCTTCGCCGGGTTTATCGTGGCGAAATCCACCGCGCCGCAGAACGGAACGCCGCAGGATTTTACAAGGTTTTTAACCGCAACGTTCATCTTTAAAGTGCTGCCGGCAAGCGCGCCGTTTTCAAGGCGAGCCTCACCGTTTTTAACGTAAACGGTCTGTCCTCCGAGTTCGCTTATGCCGTCCTCAAGACCTTTCGCGCGCATTGCGTCGGTGATAAGAATAACCTTATCGTGCGGTTTGTTTTTAATAAGCAGTTTGATTGCCGGCGCGCTTACGTGGATGAGATCGCATATAATCTCGGTAGCTACATTGTCGAGCGAGAACGCGCCGCCGACCACGCCTATATCCCTGTGATGAAGACCGCGTTGACCGTTATACGTGTGCGTGATGCACTTTACTCCTTTTTCCGAAGCTTCGCGAACGGTTTCAAAAGTCGCGTCGCTATGTCCCGCACTGACGGTTATTCCTTTAGAACAGAGGTATTCTATGAACTTGTACCCCTCGTCGTTCTCGGGTGCCATAGTAACAAGTTTGATGTTTCCGCCGCTCGTTTCGTAGTAATCATCAAAGCTCTTGCTTTCGGGCTTTGCTATGTATTCTCCGGGTTGCGCGCCCTTGAATTTATCGCAAATATACGGACCTTCGAGATGAACGCCGAGAACTCTCGCGCCTTCTTTTTTATCCTTTTCGATATACTCGCACGCGTTTTTAAGAGCGGCTTTGATTCTTTCGGGGCTTTGAGTCATAGTCGTCGCGAGGAAAGTCGTGGTTCCCTCTTTCGGAAGTGCCGAAGCGATAGCGGAAAGAGCTTCTTCGCTCGCGTCCATCGCGTCCGAACCGACCGCGCCGTGTATATGTTCGTCAACAAATCCGGGAATGACCGTCTGACCTTCCTTATAAGGATACGGCTCGGTTATTTTTTCCGCGTCCTCGCCTATGTACGCTATTTTTCCGTTTTCTACACCGACGGAAAGAGTTTTAATACCCTCTCCCGTAATATACACCTTTACGTTTTTAAATCCTTTCATTTTAATTCACCTCATTAAAAAGTGCCATAAATCGCGCGTAAAACGCTGGTTTTATAGTTTTACGAAAGCCTCGCCGCGATGAAATGAACCGCAAAGCGTAGGACTGAGAGCGTATAAATATTTTTCTTTTTCGCCGCCGTCCGTTTCTATCCTGAACGCGTTGAAAAGAACTTCGCCGTCGCAGCAAAGACGAGAAACAAGCTCGTCGTCGAGTTCTATCGAGACCTCGTATCCGCCGCCCGTTTTCTTTGCCGAAAAAACTATATCCTCGCAATCGAGAAATTTTTCCATAGCAAATCGACCGTTTCCGTCGTTTTTTATAAGCGCGAAAAATCCGTTTCCGTCGGGAGAAACTTCTATTTCATAATACTCGTCCCTTCTGCCGATGAAGATTTCGCACACGTCGCCATCGTAAAGAGGCTTGTTGTTTTGATTATACGGGCAGTAGCAAAGGGAATTTTTTGCAGAAAAGCGGAAAATCGTTTTGCCGTTTTTCCGCTCCGTAGAAAATTCCGTAACATAGTTGGCACTATCGCCCGTCACGTTGTTTTTTAAATACATAAATAACCTTTTTCGCGCGTTATCGCTATATTTTGTCCTCGCAAAGAGAAGCCGCCGCAATGCTTTGACCTACTCTTCTGACGTATTCGCTCGGGAGAGCTATATCTATATTCGCAAACTCGGGATACTCTTTTAGAAGTACTTCCTTGCAGGTGGATAAAATTTTCTCCCCTCCCTTTCCGGACATAACTCTGCCGAGAAGCATAAGATGGCGCATCTCGTAAAATCTCGCATAGAAAGGAATAGTGTAAGCAAGGTAAATACCTATATCTCTGAAAATATCGAGAGCAAAACGGTCGTCGTTTTCCGCAAGCTTCTGAATAACTTTCAGTTTTTCGGCGGGGGTAAGACCGTCTTCGAATTTAAATCCGCCGTTTTCCGCAAGTTTGATTACGGCGTCCTGAGAGAAGTACTTGCAGCCTACTCCCTTATCGCCGCTCCACTCGTCGGTCATAGCGTTTTCAGAGTAGTCCACGGGAACGAACGCGAGTTCTGAAAGCCAGCCGTTTATACAGCCCTCGTTATTTATATATCCGCCCGCTTCGCTCGTGCCCATAGCGATGCCGAGAACGCAGTTGTCCTTCATATCCATAGCCCCGGCAAGCGCGGTAACGTCGCCGTCGTTGACTACCTGAATGGGAACGCCGAGTTCTTTCGCCACGTTTATGTACATGTTTTTTACGTAATCGCCGTGCTTTTCCTTATCTACTTTTATGAAAAGCGAAGCGACCATTATTTTGTTATCTATGTAAACGCCCGCGGACGAAACGCCTATACTGTCTACTCGCGGCATTTTTGAAGCAGCCGTAAGCATAGCTTCTTTTATGCCGTTGTAGTGGTATTCGGGATCGGAAGTCGTCTTCGGGTGCCATACGGTTTCCTCGCTGTAAACGACCTCGCCGTCGATAACCGCGCTGACTTTTCTGTCGCTTCCGCCTGCGTCGAAACCTATTCTGCAGCCTTTAAGAAATCCGCCGACTTTAACAGAAGATTTCTTTTCCTTCGGGAAATTCTCTTCCGTACAGAAAATCACTTCGAACGGTTTTTCGTAAACGGTGGACATAAAGTCTTCGTCGAAAGCGCGCGCGCCGCCCTGTTTGTAAGCCGCGTTCAAGCCGTCGTAAACAACTTTGCTGCCGAGTACGAAAATTTTATAGCCGCCGCAAACCCAAAGAATGGTTTTAACCATACGTTCGGCAATGCGATAGTTAAGTTCGTCGTCTACGCCGTCCTTAAGCCCCGTATACGAGTAAACGTAAACGTTGCCGCCGTTTCTTTCCACGGCTATTTTGATGCTCTGAGTGTTCTCGGGCTTTTCGCTTTTTACTCTCGCTTCGAAATTCTCGAGAGCCTTGATTAAAGGATAATAGCCCTTATCGTATTTAGGTGTAACCATATCTGCCTGCCGACGAAATTACTTTGTAAGGAGCGAAGCGGCTTCCTTATCGAGTACTACCGTGCAATCGGGGTGAAGCTGCAGAATAGAAGCGGGGCAATCGGTGGTAACTCTGCCCTCGATCATAGCCTTTACAGCTTTAGCTTTGTTCGCCCCGTTTACAACCATAACAATTTTCTTAGCGTTCATAACGTTTTTGATACCCATAGAAAGCGCTTTCTTAGGAACTTCGTCAATCGATTTGAAGAATCTGGAGTTATCCTTAATGGTGTTAGCCGTAAGGTCAACCACGTGAGTAAGCGAGTCGAAAGCCGTGCCGGGTTCGTTGAAGCCGATGTGTCCGTTGCTGCCGATACCGAGAACCTGAATGTCGATGGGGTTCTCCGCAAGCTTTTTGTTGTATCTTTCTACTTCCTTTTCGAGGTCTGCAGCCTTGCCGTTGGGAAGATCGGTGTTTTTAAGGTCGATGTCGATATTGTTGAAGAGGTTTCTTCTCATAAATTCAACGTAAGACTGTTCGTCTCCCACGCCCTGACCTACGTATTCGTCAAGGTTTACCGAACGAATGTTTTTATAGGAAACGTTGCCTTTTTTGTAATCTTCCGCCATGCATTTGTAAAGACCGATAGGGCTGGTGCCGGTAGCGAGAGCTATTACCGCTCCGTCTTTCAAAACGGGCTTCATTACCTCATAAGCCTTTTTGCTCATTTCGTCATAATTGTCGCAAACGATTACTTTCATTTTTATTTCCTCCGAAAAATTATTAACTTTTTTGTTTCCGCCGATAAGCAAATTCAAACGATTGCCTTTGCGGCTGCGGAAACGATTCGCTTCCGCCGTGACGTCCTGCCGAAACAGTTCGGTCATCTTTACGTCACTATATTAAATGTTAGCACAAAAATGTTACATCGTCAATAATAAGAGTAAAAAAATATACAAAAGAATTAAAACTGTTTATAAAATTACAAGTTTGGAATTCCATTTCTTATCTCCGACTTTTTTCGGCAAATAGTTATAAAGAAGGGCATTCTTACCCGATATGCGCCGAAAGTTTACCCGTTGAAATCTTCAAGAGGCAAAACGGTGTAATTACCTACGGGAACAAGCGAAACCTTATCTGAGGAAACGTAAATCGTAACGGAAGTTTTATACTCTCCGAGCATTCCCGAAACGAACCCGCTTTCGAGATTAAAATCACCCTTAATAACTATAGAGAGTTTGCCATCTTCTTCGTCCGGAATTCTTATCGCGCCGCCGCAGAGAGTAACGTTTCCCTCGAAGATTATCGAGCCGTTCTCTCCCGCATAGCCTATGCCGTTCTTTTCGACGGAAATATTATCCGAATAAAAAACTATATTGCTCGGATTGCCTCCGGAAATTGCTCCGTCATCGGCAACGCTTAGCCAAAACGCCCTGCTTTTCACTTTCACGACGGACTTGCCGTTATACTCTCCCGGAACAAAAACGCTCTTTTCGCTCCCCTCAAAACCCGATACAAAACCGTTATCGTCAAAGTAAAGCTCCTCGTTAATCAGCGAAATACGCGGGTAAATAGTTAATTCTCCTGTCGTCGGCTTATTCTTGTCGAGCGGAATCGTCAGCCCCATATCTACAAACCACTCCTTGATTTCATAGCCGTCTTTTCTTCCCTTTATTTTGAAAATATCTAAGTAATTTTCAACGTTATATTCCGTCATCGCATTTGCGGGCAAAGGAAAATCCCCGGCTACCATATTCAATTTATAGTTGACGGGAACAACTTTTCCGTACAGAACCGTCCTCTCGTTCGAACTTATATCGTTAAGAACGGGAATTTCTTCCCCTCCGCTTATTTTATACCAATACGAAAAATCGTACCCTCTCGCGCTTAAATCGGGAGAAAAAACTTTCACAACGCCGTTGTAAATAAATTCCGTGCGGCTGTAATCGGTTTTCTCTATAACGTAAGTGACGATTTCTTCGATATTATCCGCGAAATTTATCTCGAACGGCGCGGAATAATCGGAAGACTCCGTTTTTCCGTCCGAAGAAATCGCACGGATTCTTACCGTCTTTCCGTCATCCGAATATCGCAGGTAAATTTTGTTCGTCTTTGAAATTCTCTCCTCGCTTTCTCCCTCCACGAGAATTCCGTACTCGTCCGCAGAGGCAACGTAATTCCATTGAAGAGTAAACTTCCTAAGCGTTATCCCGACGGGAACAGGCATCGTTTCGCCCGAACCGAGAGGACACAGCGCGGAAAGAGCGAAATACAATCCGATTAAACATACAGCGCACAATGCTGCTACGATAAACTTCTTCATATGTTAAAATATTCTTTTAAAAAACGAAAAACGGCGTATTTCTCGCAAAAACGCCGTTTTTTCTTAGTTTAGTAAATATGCAGGCAGGTCAAAAACGGTTATAAATCACAACGTTTTTCTGTCAAGCAACGCTCTTGCAAGCGTCATTTCGTCCGTGTATTCGAGGTCGGAACCGATAGGTATTCCGTGCGCGATTCTCGTCACCTTAACGCCGAGCGGCTTTATAAGGCTTGAAATATACATTGCCGTAGCCTCGCCTTCCACGTCAGGGTTGGTAGCAAGGATAACTTCTTCCACTCCGCCCTCGGCAATCCTCGCGAGGAGTTCTTTTATCCTTATATCGTTCGGACCTATGTTATCCATCGGAGAAATAGTTCCGTGAAGAACGTGATATACCCCGGTGAATTCGTGAATCTTTTCAAGCGCGATTACGTCTTTCGGCTCCTTCACGACGCAGATTATTCTCTTGTCGCGCGTCTTGCATACGTCGCAAACGTCATTCTCCGTAAAGTTACCGCAAATTTTGCAGTAATGCACGTCCCTCTTCACCCTGAGCAGCGCTTCCGCGAATCCCGCAACTTCGCTCTCCGGCATATTTATAATTTTATAGGCGTATCTTTGCGCCGTTTTGCTTCCCACCCCCGGCAGTTTAGTAAACTCGTTTATCAGTTTGCCGATGGGTTCGATAAAAACCTTCATAGAATTTCCGTATAATAAAAACTTCGTTTTTTATGCGTTTTACGAGGCTAATCGTTTTACTCTCGCCCGAAAAACGCATTTCGATGAAACGCTTTGAACTCGCCTTTAAAGTGAAATCGTAGCGAAAATCAGAACAAACCGCCGGCTCCGCCGAACGCACCCATTTTCTCCTCGTAAAGCTTTTCGGCTTTGCCGTATGCGTCGTTAAGAGCCGCAACAATCAAATCTTCGAGCATTTCGACGTCTTCAGCGTCTACGACGGACGGATCGATCTGAAGCGAACTTACGACCTTTTTGCCGTTTACCACTACCTTAACCATTCCTCCGCCCGAGGTTCCCTCGAGTTCCGCTTCTTCGAGCTCTTCCTGCGCTTTTGCCATCTGTTCCTGCATCTTCTGCGCCTGTTTCATAAGTTGTTGCATCTGATTGCCGCCGCCGAATCCCTTATATCCTGCCATAAAAAATACCTCCGTTATTCTTGAATGATTTTAACTATGTCATTGCCGAACTTGCGTTTGACTTTTTCCATATCTTCTTCGAATTCTTTCGTTTCGTCCGTCATCATCGACTTCTTCTCGATTTTAACGGTATAATTTCCGAATTTTCTGACCGTATCGGTCAAGGTTTTATAATGGTTCTCCTTGGAGAACATTTCGTATTCTCCGTCGTCCGAAACGTAAATCGTCAGAACTCCGTTGCTCGCAAACGCCTTTACGTCCCTGCAAACAGTCCAGAGTACCACGTTTTTATCCGCGCGGAGCTGCCTTAAAACGCACCCCCATACCTTTGCCGGCGGTACTTCCTCTGCCTGCTCGAAAGAAGCGGCTTCTCCCGAAGCTTGCGGCGCCGAAACTTTATACGAGTTTTCTCCGCTCGCGCGGGAGCCTTCATCGTTTCCGATTTTCCCGCGGGTAGGTACTGCCGCGTCGAAACCGTAAAATCCTCCGTCGTCTTCGGGCGGGATCATATCGAACGGTTCCGCATAGTCGTTTTTCGCTGCTACGTTCGCGTTTAGCTCAACTTTTTTTTCTGATTTAGCGAAAGCGGCTTTAGCCGGTTCTGCTACCGTAACGCTCTCGGTTCGCCCGGCAAAAGTCACTCCGTCTTTTTTCATTTCCTCTATTAAAGCTTTAGCTTCCGCAAGCTCTTTTTCAACGGACGAAATACGCGAAAGGAACGCTTCCGTATCATAATCTTTTTCGGGCTTGGAAGCGCGTATTACCGCCGTTTCCAAAACAATTCTCGGGTGGGTTGTATATCTGAACGCATTGTCGAGCGAAGAGAAAATATCCGCTATTCTGAGAAGTCTGTTCCCGTCCGTTTTGTTCGCCGCGGCGACGTACGAATTATATCTGGATTCCGGCAAAACGAGTATTTTATTCGCGTTTTGGGCGGTTTTTATTATAAGCAAATCTCTTACGAGCGAAGCTATGTCGTCCGCGAGAACGCCCATTCCTTTGCCGAGAGAAGCGAGTTCGTCGACCGTCCTGACGGCGTCGCCCGTTCTGCTTTCTATCATAGCCGAAACAAGTTCGAGAATCTTATTTTTATCCGTCGCGCCGAGAACGTCGAGAACGTCTTCGTAAACGAGTTTTCCGGTCGAATAAGACGAGCACATATCCGCAATCGACAGAGTGTCTCTCGCGCTGCCCTCGCCCGCGCGGGCTATCGCGTCCACGGCTTCATCGTCGTATTCCTTGCCCACCGCGTCGAACACTTTTTTAACGAGCGCCGTAAGGAGCGGCAGAGAAATCAAACGAAAATCGAAACGCATACACCTCGACAAAATAGTCTGCGGAATTTTATGCACTTCCGTCGTGGCGAAAATGAATACCGCATGCGAAGGAGGCTCTTCCAAAGTTTTTAAAAGCGCGTTGAACGCCGCGGGCGAGAGCATATGAACTTCGTCCACGATATAAACTTTGTACTTGCCCACCACCGGAGGGTATTGAATCTTTTCTCTCATTTCGCGAACGTCGTCCACGCCGTTGTTCGAAGCCGCGTCCATTTCGAGAATATCCATATTGGACGGATCCTTAAGCCCTCTGCACACTTCGCATTCGCCGCAAGGGGAACCGTCTTTCGGATTTAAACAATTTATGGCTCTCGCGAAAATTTTCGCCACAGTGGTTTTGCCCGTTCCGCGCGCGCCGCATAAAAGATAAGCGTGACCTATCTTACCCGTTTTAATCTGATTCTTTAATATTTTGGATATGTGTTCCTGTCCGATTAAATCGTCGAAATTCTGCGGACGGAATCGTCTGTATAAAGCAAGATATGCCATCTTTAACCTCTTTGGTCGTTAATGATAAGTACCCTTTTTCACGCGTTATCGCTTTATTTTGTTCAATTCGCGTTTTCTGTGGGCGTAAAAATATCCGTACTTTTCGTTCACTTTTCGGATAATGCGCCGCGGAGTTTCCTTCTTATTCTCTGAAGGGTGTTTTCAATTGATTTTCTGTTTTTCCCGGTAGCTTGTTCTATTTCCTTATACGAAAGCCCGCCGACGTACAGCTCGAAAACTTCTCTTTCTTTTTTTGAAAGCAGCGTTTCCGATTTATCCTTAAACTCCGTCAGATTCTCGCTGTCGATAACCATTTGCTCGGGGTTTTCCTCTTTAGATGGAAGTTCCGTCGCCTCGTTGAGCGGAATGCCGTCGTTAAGCGGCTTGTTCTTGTTGCCCGAATAATTTCTTACGGCGGTTTTAGCCGCGTTTTCCATACACACGAGCGCGTAAGTCTGAAAAGAGCATTGTTTGCCGTCTTCATAACTTCTCACCGCGCGTATAAGCCCTATAATGCATTCCTGAACGAGATCTTCGTCGTCCGCACCTATAAGAAAATACTTTCTGCAAATCTTTTTTACGGAAGGATAATACGAGCGGATAAGCTCGTTAAGCGCGTCCGCGTCGCCCGATTTATAGTCTTTTACAAGCTCTTCCGACGTTTTCATTCGGAAATCCTTTGTCTTACCGCTTCGAAAACGGCAACGCCGCAAGCGACCGAAGCGTTCAGCGAATTTACATTTCCTAACATCGGAATAGTCAAGGTTTTGTCGCACTTTTCGCGCGTAAGCTTGTTTACGCCCGTATCCTCGCCGCCTATAACGAGAGCGAGCGGACCTTTAAGGTCGGACTTGTAAATATCTTCCCCTTTAAGCTCCACCGCGTAAACCCATACGCCGTTCTTCTTTAAAGTTTCTATAGCGGAATTTATATTTACCGCCTTTGCTATTTTGAGATGGTTGGCGCTACCTTCCGAAATACGCATAACGGTATCGGTGACCGCCGCGCTTCTGTGCTTGCCTATGATAAGCCCGTCTACGCCGGCGCACTCGCACACCCTTATGATGCTTCCGAGATTGTGCGGATCTTCCACACCGTCGAGAACGACTATAAACGGATACTCGCCCTTAGGAGAAGAGAGAATATCTTCTATTTCGGAATATTTAAAATCGGAAACGAACGCGATAAAACCCTGATGTCTGCCCGAAAAACTCTCTTTGTCGAGAGTGATTTTATCCGCGAAATGTATTTTTATTCCCTTATTTTTAATTTCCTTTATAAGGTTTTGCGACGCGTCGTCCCTCAGCCCGTTTTT
Source organism: Christensenellaceae bacterium (assembly GCA_022768945.1). Taxonomy (GTDB): domain Bacteria; phylum Bacillota; class Clostridia; order Christensenellales; family Borkfalkiaceae; genus RGIG3732. The sequence goes on from JALEKY010000026.1 coordinate 10,613, forward strand.
AACAAGAACCCTGTCTATGGTTTTGCCCGATTTTACCGCTTCCGAAACAGCGTTTCTGCCTTCAATTTTCATTATATGAGTCCTCCGACGAAAGGGCTTCGTTATTGCCGTCCCCTTCGTAATTAAGTAAATAGTTCAGTCTTTCGTAATTGCCGGTAACGTACAGATACCCGAGCAGAGCTTCGAACCCCGTAGATTTATTATACTGCGCTACGCTTGCGTGCTTTGCTTTTGTGCCTTTTTTTGCGTTGCGCCCGCGCTTATACAAAAAAATCTCGTCTTCGGTAAGAACGGGCAAAAGCCTGTCTATAAAATCCGCCTGAGCGGAAGCTTTTACCTCTCCGCTTGTCAGACGATGAAGCTCGTTCGCTTTAAAATCTCCCTTAAAAGCAAGCTTCTCTCGCGTATAAAGAGAGAACACCGCGTCCCCGAGATACGCAAGCACTATAACATTCATATTTTTTGCCTGGTCTTCGGGCATTTTTTCGTCTAAACGGAACATTTCGCTTATTTTCCTTTTAATCGTCGGCAGAATTTTTTAAAACCGAAACTCTTTCGTCCGGTAACAATACTCTCCGCCGATTATACTAAGTTATTATATCATAACGTCGCCATAATTTCAAGTATTTTAACTAAGAGTAACCGCAAACGCCGCAGAATTACAATAGATATGCGACAAAACTAATATTTTTTCCCAAATATCCGTTTAAAGCAAAAAGTAAAAATCCCCGCAGCGATACGCTACGGGGATTCTCCTTATTATCTTATACTTCTCAGATAAGAGATCTGTAAAGTTTTTCGATGTCCTCAACGGAAGTCTCGCGGGGGTTGCCGGGGCGGCAAGCGTCCGCATAAGCCGAACGAGCGAGGGCGGGAATATCTTCCTCTTTTACTATACCTTTAAGAGTAGACTGTATGCCTACGTCCTCGGAAAGTTGTTTAACCGCGTCGATAGCCGCTTTTCTGTATTCGGCGCAAGTCATATTCTCAACGCCTTTTACGCCCATAGCGATTGCTATATCGCGATATTTTTCGCCCGTGTAGTCCGCGTTATATTCCATAACCGTGGGGAGGAGTATCGCGCAAGCTTTTCCGTGCGGCATATTGTAATAAGCCGAAAGCGTATGAGCCATGGAGTGATCCACGCCGAGACCTACGTTAGAAAAGCCCATGCCGGCAACGTACTGACCTAAAGCCATGCCCTCTCTGCCGACTTTTTCGCCCTTAACGGCAGCTCTTAACGAGCGCGCAATGATTTCTATAGCTTTGATGTGGAACATATCGGAAAGTTCCCATGCGCCCTTTGTTATATAGCCTTCGATAGCGTGGGTTAAAGCGTCCAAACCGGTTGCGGCGGTAAGTCCCGCGGGCATCGAGCTCATCATATCGGGATCGACAATCGCGATGACAGGTATATCCTTGGGATCGACGCAAACGAATTTACGCTTCTTTTCCGTATCCGTTATAACGTAGTTTATAGTTACTTCCGCAGCGGTACCTGCGGTTGTGGGAACTGCGATTATAGGAACGCTCTTATGCTTTGTGGGCGAAACGCCTTCAAGAGAGCGAACGTCTCTGCATTCGGGGTTCTGATTGATTATGCCTATCGCTTTTGCGGTATCCATAGAAGAACCTCCGCCGATTGCTACGATATGATCGGCACCGCTTTTTTCATAAGCTTCAACGCCGTGTTTAACGTTTTCGATCGTCGGGTTAGGCTGTATGTCGCTGTAAATTACGTAGGGAATTCCGTTTTCGTCGAGAACGTCCGTAACTTTTTTGGTTACGCCGAACTTAACGAGATCGGGATCGGAACAAACGAACGATTTCTTAAATCCGCGTCCTTTTATCTCGACGGCGATTTCTTTAATCGCGCCCGAGCCATGATAACTTGTTTCGTTTAAAACGAATCTGTTTGCCATAATAATATCTCCTTTTTTCGATTTTAACCGATTATCAAAAAACCATACTCGATCTAAAGTTATATTACACCTTTTTATCGGATAAAGTCAATACTTTTTTTAAAATTTTACGAGATTTGAATGTTGAATATTCTATTGCCTTTTGGCGGCGATTATGCTACACTTTAATAAAATAATTTATCCGGCGTTTCCGCCTATAACAGGAATCTTCGCCAAAGGATGCTTAAATGAAAAAAATACTCGTCAGTGCCTGCCTTTACGGCAATATATGTCGCTATAAAGGCGATAGTTGCTATAACGAAAAAATAGCCGAACTAGGAAAAACCAACGTGCTTATCCCCGTCTGCCCCGAACAACTCGGCGGTCTCCCCACTCCCCGTCATCCTGCGGAAAGAGTAGGCGATAAAATAATTTCGGATATAGGAACGGACGTAACCGAAGAATACGTTAACGGCGCGAAACTTGCCCTTGAAATCGCTAAAACAAATAACGTAGACCTTTGCGTGATGAAAGCAAAAAGTCCGTCCTGCGGGAAAGGCGTGATTTACGACGGAACGTTTTCCGGCGGCAAAAAAGAAGGTAACGGAGTTACGACAGATATTCTTTTAGCCGAAGGATTTAAGGTTATAACCGAAGACGAACTTTAAAAATTAAGCCCGGGCAACTAAAACGCGTCGTCCGGGCAATAAAAGTCAGCCGTAAAAACGGCAAATATGTTTCTCTGTAATTATTTCGTGCCGAAAATTCTGTCGCCCGCGTCACCGAAAGCAGTAACTATATAACCGTGTTCGTTTAAGGGCGCGTTTGCATAATGAGCTACGAAAATCTGTACGTCTGGATGAGCCTCCGCAACTTTTTTAACGCCCTCAGGCGCGGCTATAAGAGACAGAAGTTTAATTTTCTTATATCCTCTTTCCTTGATAAAACCGATAGCGGCTTTTGCCGATCCGCCGGTTGCAAGCGCGGGATCTACTACGATGCACGTTCCGTCGACGCAATCCTTAGGCAATTTGCAGTAGTATTCATGCGGTTCGAGCGTTTCTTCGTCTCTGTAAAGACCGATATGACCTATTTTCGCCGTGGGGAAAAGAGCGGTTAAGCCGTCTACCATGCCGAGTCCGGCTCTCAAAATCGGAACAATGGCGATAGGTTCGGTTATTACGGGCGATTTGAATTTTGAAAGAGGCGCCTGAATTTCGACATCCTGCGTGGGAAGATCTCTGAACGCCTCATAGCCCATAAGCATTGCTATTTCGGAAACTATTTCGCGGAATTCTTTGGTGTTTGTCGTAACGTCGCAAAGGTGCGTTATTTTATGCGCTATAAGCGGATGATTCATAAGCGTTACGTTTTTCATGTAATCTTGCATAATTATACCTCTTTTCGGTTTTTTTATTTATTCAAAAACTGCGTTCGAAATCCCTTGCAAGCAAGTTTTCTCTCTTGTATTATAACCGTTAAACGTGACGAAAACAGATTTTCGTCGTGACTTCGTCACTTTGCGCTTCGCTGTCGCAAACCGCCGTTTATATTGTAAAACTGCGTTCGAAATCCCTTGCAAGCAAGTTTTCTCACTTGTATTATAACACGCTTTAAGGCGTTTTTCAATAGTTTAAACGGATTTTTATTAAAAAACGCCGCGGGAACGATTTCCGTTCCCGCGGCAGACTGTTTGTTTTATCAGTCGGTTACAACCGAGTCGGGTTTTTCTTCTTCTATATCCTCTTCGTTATTCTTTCCGCTGTGAGTTATGTAGTTTACGACAATACCTACTATCATAGCGAGAGCGAGCGAGGTGATCTGAACAAGCGGGCTGCCCGTAAGGCTGTTAGTACCGAAGTCGAGCGTTACGCCGCCGATACCGATTACGAGTATTGCAGCAACGGGATAAAGATTTCTGTGATCTCCGAGGTCTACGTCTTTGAGCATCTGAAGTCCGCTTACGGAGATGAAGCCGTACATCGCTATGCACGCGCCGCCCATTACGCATTTAGGTATCATATTGATAATCGCTACGAAAGGCGCTATGAAGGATACTACCATGCACATAACGGCAGTCATAAGTATAGTGTAAGTGGAAGCGTTTTTGGAAAGAGCTACGCAGCTTATCGATTCGCCGTAAGTGGTGTTTGCGCAACCGCCGAAGAACGCGCCTACCGCAGAACCGATACCGTCACCGAGAAGAGTGTTGTGAAGACCGGGTTCTTCGAGAAGGTCTTTTTCAACGATGTTGGAAAGGTTTTCGTGGTCGGAAATGTGCTGAGCAAGTTCTACAACCGCGATAGGTACGAAGAGTATCGCAAGGTTGCCGATTGCCGCGCCGTTGAGTTCTGCCGTTGCACCCTGTTTGATTGCTTCTATGAAGGTGAACTTAGGATAATCGAGGAAGCTTCTGAAGCTTAAAGGACTGAAGCATTTTATGATAGGATCGAACTTTACGATTTGCATCGGTTTGTAATCAGCCGCAAGACCTATGCAGGTAAGAAGAATTGCGAACACAAGACCTGCGCCGATACCTACTATAAACGGGATAAGTCTTATCGCCTTTCCGCCTTTAGTGGAAGCGAGTACTATTGCTACAAAGGTTACGAGACCTACGAGTACGTACCAAAGGCTGTATTCGTTACCGCCGTTTTTCATCATCCAGCTACCCGCGGTTCCCGAGAGGGAAAGACCGATTATCGCAAGGACAGGTCCGATGATTACGTGAGGAAGGAGTTTTTTAATCCAACCCGAACCTACGAGTTTGATTATAAGAGCGATTACGACATACGTAAGACCGGCAAACGCAACGCCGATTATAAGTCCCCAGTATCCGTAGTTCTGCGCCGCAGCGGTACAAAGCGCGCCGAGGAATGTGAAAGACGAGCCGAGGAATACGGGGCTTTTAAATCTTGTAAAGAGCAAATAAACGATTGTGCCTGCGCCCGCTCCGAAAAGAGCCGCTGCCGGATCGCATTTAAGCCCGGTAGTGTTTTCGACAACGATAGGAACAAGCAGTGTAGCCGCCATGATTGCGATCATCTGCTGGAACGCGAATACAAGAGTTTTGCCGAAAGACGGTCTGTCTTTTATGCCGTAAACGAGTTTCATAAGTGTTCTCCTTATAAATTTTTTTACGTTTGTAGGGATAAAAAAAACCTTGCCGCACAGAAAGACGGCAAGGCGCTATGATAGCTCTCTTTGAATCGTAATTCACCATCTTTCCGGTCTCTCTGTACCGAGTTTAAAGATTTCTTTATCCTCGACATATTAACACATCGATTTCCTTTTGTCAACAATTTTTCGCTAAAAAATAAAAATAATTTTTTTATCGGCTTAATCGCTTCGGGTTATTAAACCGGAAAGACCGTATTTTTCACGCTCGCGTACGACGGAAAAAAGGCTCTGTGTTTTTCAGAACAAACAAAGTTATCTTCTATGACGGTATCGAGCGTTATTTCGGATATGTTTCGCACCTTTCTGCTATGAGAAGTACGGATTTTTTCGCCCTTTTCCAGAAAAACTGCTATCCTTTCCGTAAGCTCTTCCTTAGATCCGGTTGTCTGCAGGTTATTCTTTCTGCAAAAATCCGTTAATTCCTCTTTCAGATAATAATACTCTCTGAAAGTTTTTACGTCGATATTACAATTCAATTCAGGTCTTTCGTTCATAATTTTATAATGATTGCATTCTTCTCCGTCAAACTCGCTTAATTAGCGGCTTACGCTTCCGAGCGAAAAGAAAAAAGGTTCGGTACTCATCGTATCGAACCCATCGCGTTAAATGTCTTTAACATACGAAAAAGCTACACCATAGATATTGCCATTATGCTACGTTTTTATAAAAAGCGCAAGAAAAACCAGGAGTATTACCCGGGCTTATTCTCATATTATATCTGTACAAAATATCCCACAGAATAAATAATTTAATTTTATTACCATTTTCGTTTGCCAATTCGTTTTCCTCCTTCCTCGTTTTTATAGAAAAGAGCCGTCTATTTTGAGAAGGACGGCTCTTTTTTGTTAAAACACCAGTGCGTTTATTTGTTTCCCTTCGTTT
>JALEKY010000029.1 GCA_022768945.1 Christensenellaceae bacterium
CAAATTTAATGTTTTAAAGGTTTTGTTAAATATGATATCGTTAACATTTTTGTTTTTGTTTATTATATCATACAAAATACCTTTTGTCAATATTTTTTCAAAAAATTTCTATTTTTATAAATTAAATAATTTGCATTTCACTTGTTTGCTTCACATTTCGCAATTAATATATTCGGTAAACCTTTTTCCAACCACGCGACTATCGCGTGGTTTTTCTTTATATCAAAAAGCCGAGCGATTTTATTCGCCCGGCAATGTGTTGCGTGTGTATTCATCTGTTGATAATTATCCCGAAATATTCGTGAGAAAAGAAATATACGCACCTAAACTTTTTATCGTTAGGGTGCGTACAGTTCTCTTGTGGCGGAGCAAGAGGGATTCGAACCCTCGCTACGGTAACTCCCGTACTACACCCTTAGCAGGGGCGCCCCTTGAGCCTCTTGGGTATTGCTCCAGTTTTGCAAATTTTTTAAAGTGTTGCGACACTTCTTATTAAAATCAGCCTATACATAATAACACATTTTTCCGCTTGTGTCAAAATATTTTTAAAGACTTTTAAATGTTTTTTTATTTTTTTGCCTTTTCGGCTAAAAAGGCAACCCGACCGAACGAATATTCGCACAATCGGGCTGTTTTTGTTAGAAATTTCGGTTAGCCGGTGGTGATAGCGTTAGAACCCACCGAAAAGGCGGCTTTTCAGCCCTTTTTCTCGAGCGTTCGCTTGCAGTGCGTAAAGCGCATTTCGTTTTAACCGAACGTCGGCTTTAATTCATAGGCGCGGTATCGAGCTTCCAAAAAACCGCCTTTTCGAAAGTACCCGTATGATACCCTCTTATCAGTCTTACCATAAGGCTGTCCAGACGTTCGACGATGGTAACGGGAAGTTTGGGATCGTAATGAGCGTTGCCGTTTCCGCTGTCGTCCGTTACGTACACGAACGTGCCGCCCGTCAAAATCGCTTCCTGACGGGTTAGGTATTCGGTGAGCATATCCGCCCCGCTCGCGAGTATCGGGCAAATTCTTATTCCCTTTTCCGCCGCCTTAAACACCGATTTTTTAAAAATCGTCTGATAGCTCTGTCCTTCGTGCGGAGGAGCGTCTAAAACGTGGAATATAAGCTTTGTCGAATTAGAACCCGACCACTGCTTGTTTACGGCGATTTCGAGCGCTTCCGCAACGGATTCCGGATAATCTCCGCCGCCGTCCGCATATTGCTTTTTAAGAGCGGCAAGCTGAGCGTTGCGCCCCGTTTCGTCGGTTACTTCTTTAAAATCGTAATACGAGAATTCCTTATCGTCGCAAGAATCGCGGTAAAACAGCATAGAGAGCATGATTTTCGTTTGCTTGTCGAATGCGGATACTCTTGTTATAACGCTGCTAAGCTGATTCTTTAAGAAGTTTATTTCGTCGCCCATCGAGCCGGTAACGTCTACGACGAGCATAATTTCTATTAAATTACTCTTTGCTTTAAAGCCGGAAACGTCCGAAAACACAATGTTCCTGTTTTCTTTATCGAAGTTTTCAGAGAACTTTCCCTGCTCGTTAGCTATTTCCGCTCTGCCCTCGTCGTCGGACGGGAAAAGATACGCCACGCCGTTTGCGTTGGTTTTTGCCGCATATACGGCGTTTCCTTCGCCGTCGTAACAAATTACGGCTACGCCCGAAACTCCGCTTGTGCCGTCGTTTACAGTGACGACAACCCTGTTTTCGGAATCGAGTCCCCACGCTTTTTTATAATTATAGAGTTTCCCGGCTGTGCTGTACTGTTTTTCGTCGGCGTCCGGCGTGGTTTCGCCCGAGCCGTCGGTCGGCTCTTTTTTCAAGCTCTCTCTTTCTTCGTCCACGGAAGAATTATCGTCGATAATTTCTGAGTTTTTTTGAGCGACTTCTTCAAACATCGAAAGCCAATATTCGTAGTTTTCGTTATCGTCCCACGCGCAGGCGGTCATACCGTCGAAACGATTTCCTTCCGTATCTTTCTCTTCTTCTCTGCTCGTTTCGTCCCTGTAGTCCGCGCCGTGATCGTACCCTCCCGCCGCGCCGTCCGCTCCCGCGCAGCCGAACGAGCCGCAAGCAAACGTTAAAACTAACGCCAGAACGAGCGATATTCTTTTCAGTAATTTCATAATTACCCTCCTATGGATTCCCTACTTATTTTTATTATACGGCGGCGGCTCCGTTTTGTCAATAGCGGCGATGTAAAAAACTCACCCGAAAAAAACACGAGTGAGTTTATTTTTGTTTTTAGTCTTTATCATCGAACAAATGGCACGCTACGAAATGACCCGGTTCGATCGCCTTGTATTCGGGATCGATGTGCTTGCATATTTCCATGCACTGCGGACATCTTGTGTGGAATTTACAGCCCATAGGCGGATTTGCGGGCGACGGAATATCGCCTTTCAGTACTACTCTTTCGGATTTTTCGTCCGGATCGGGGTTTGGAACCGCGGAGAACAACGCGTTGGTGTACGGGTGCAAAGGATTATCGAATATATCCTTTTTCGAACCGAACTCAACCATCGAGCCGAGATACATTACGCCGATTTTATCCGAAATGAATTTTACTACGGACAAATCGTGCGAAATAAACAAATAAGTAAGCTTGCGTTCCTTCTGCAACTTGATAAGCAGGTTTATTATCTGCGCCTGAATGGATACGTCGAGCGCGGAAACAGGCTCGTCGCAAACGACGAAAGCGGGGTTAACCGAAAGCGCGCGAGCTATACATATACGCTGACGCTGACCGCCGGAAAACTCATGCGGATATCTTTCGTAATAGTAATCGCGAAGACCGCATTTTTCCATAAGGTCGAGAACGTAGTCCTTCATCTCGTCGCGAGGTACGACGTTGTGTACCTTTACGGGCTCGGAAAGAATGTCACCGACCGTGCTTCTCGGAGGAAGGGACGAATACGGATCCTGAAAGACGATTTGCATATCCGTACGCAAAGCGTTCATCTGTTTTTGCGTGTAGTTCGCAATATCTACGCCCTTAAAGAAAATCTGCCCCCCCGTAGGTTGATGAAGCTTTAAAATCGTTCTGCCCATCGTGGTTTTACCACAGCCGGACTCTCCTACTATACCGAGCGTTTCGCCGGGCATAATCTTGAACGATACGTCGTCCACCGCGCGGAGCTGACTTAAAGGTTTGCCGGTTATCGTCTTTTTCAGCGTGAAGTATTTCTTTAAGTGTCTTACCTCCAAAATGGCGTCGGGATCGGGAGGAAGAAGTAAATCCTCCTCGATTTTCGCCTGTTTTGCGGCAAGTTCTTTTTCCTTTTCCTGCTCATCGTCAAACGAGGAAAAATCCGTTTCAGCAGCGGAAATCTTATTTTCTTCCATTTATTTTTCCTCCTTCGAATAAAGATGGCAAGCGACGAAATGCGTGGGAGTTATCTGAACCATTCCGGGATACGGCCCCGAGCATTTGCCTATGCAATTCGAGCATCTTTCTTTAAAATAGCAGTAATCGGGCATATCTATCGGGTTAGGAACGTTGCCCGGAATATTGAACAGCGTGTTGCCGCTCGATTTCATCGTGGGTTTGGACTTCTGCAAACCTTGCGTATACGGGTGGCAGGGATTGTGGAATATTTCCGAAGCGGTGCCCATTTCTATAATTCTGCCGGCGTACATTACGACGACGAAATCCGCCATCTCGGCAATTACGCCGAGGTCGTGCGTGATAAGAAGAATAGAACCGTTGATTTTCTTCTTCAAATCATTGAACAACTCCAAAATCTGAGCCTGAATGGTAACGTCGAGCGCGGTCGTCGGCTCGTCCGCAATGATAAGGCGGGGTTCGCACGCAAGAGCCATAGCTATCATAACGCGCTGACGCATACCGCCGGAAAGTTCGTGCGGGTAGGAAGCGTAAACACGCTCCGCCATAGCGATACCTACGGTGTTGAGCATATCTATCGAACGCTTTTTCGCGTATTCTTTATCCGCGCCGGGAACGTGAAGAAGCGTTACTTCGTCAAGCTGATTACCGATAGTAAAGACGGGGTTTAACGACGTCATCGGTTCCTGGAAAACCATCGACATCTGTCTGCCGCGAAGTCTGTACATTTCGTTCATCGGCATCTTGGCGATGTCGTAAACCTTCTCTTCCTTTTCATAAACGCCGAGTCCGTTCTCGTCTTTAAGCTGAACGGGTTGCGTTGCCTGCGTGCCGTCCTTTTTCAGAACGGGATTGCCTTTTTTATCGAAAACGGGCTCGGTTTTAACGTTGCCGTTTTCGTCTTTTTCGTATACGGGTACGAAATTACCCTCTTCGTCTTTCGTGTAGTCGTAAGCTTTAAATCTTATCGAACCTTCGACAATCTGACCGGAAGGACCTTGCAAAAGTCTCATAACGGACATCGAAGTAACCGATTTTCCGCAACCGGATTCTCCTACGACGCCGACGGTCGCGTTAAGCGGAACGTTAAACGTAACGCCGTTTACGGCCTTGACTACGCCCTGATCGGTAAAGAAATACGAATGAAGATTTTCTATTTCGAGAATATTTCCTTCGTCTTTCATCGTCGTAGTGAAAGCGGATTCGGGTAGTTTTGCGCGCTTTGCTTTTTCAAGGCGGCGCATTTCCTTATTGTTCGCTTTGGCTATCGCGCGGATTTCTTTACCCGATAAATAGTGATTTTTAGCTTTTCCGGAGGGTTGTGTGTTTTTAACTTCTTCGCTCATTTGTTGTCCCTCCTTATCTCCTCTGTTTAGGATCGAGCGCGTCTCTGAGTCCGTCGCCTATAAAGTTGAAGCCCAGAACGGCTATAACGATACATATGCCGGCGGGTACCCAAACGTTGAGGTGGTCTGTTAAAACTTCTTTATTCTTTGATATTATCTCTATCATCGTACCCCAGGAAGCGTAAGGTATCTTAACGCCGAGGTTGAGGTAAGACAACGTGGATTCGTAAAGTATCATACTGCCGAGAGAAAGAGTCATCGAAACGAGTATCTGCGGCAGAATGTTCGGAATTAAGTGTTTGAAAATCTTTCTCGTGGTGGAATAGCCCATCGCTTCTGCGGCGACCATGTATTCCTGCTCTCTGAGGAACAAAATCTGCCCTCTTACGAGTCTTGCCATGCCCGGCCATGAGAACAGCGACAAAACGCCCATAAGGAAGTATATGTAGTAATCCTGAGGAACGCCGTTCGCTTCGAGAACGGTACCTATTATAAGCATCAAAGGAAGGGTAGGCAAACACATCAGAACGTCGCATATACGCATTATGATGTTATCTACCACTCCGCCGTAATACCCGGCTATACCGCCCATAATGATACCGAGAACGGAAATGAGTATAACGGTGAAGAACGAAAGCGAAAGCGACAATCTTCCGCCCCACATAAGACGGGTAAATACGTCCATACCCTGCTCGTCCGTACCTAAAAGGTGCGATCCGGAAGGATCGGCAAGTCTGTTGATTTCCTTACCTTCTTTTCTGAGCTGAACGAAAGTATAAGTCGTTCCGTCTTCATTAGTGACTTCTATCGTGGTGTAAGTAAACGTACTTGCGCCCGTTCTGTCCGTTTCGGTTTCGCCCCAGCGATTGTACACGAGCGGTCCCGCCCAGCTGAACAAAAACAACGCGGCGAGCATTATTATGCCGGCAAGCGAAAGTTTCGAGCGGAAGAACCTGCGCATAACCATGCGCGTGGGCGACATAAGCCTTATGTTTTTATCGAGCGGAGCGTCCGTATCGGCGGTTTCGCCGTTTTCTACGGTAGCCGTCTGCGCGACGTTTATTTCTTCTATCGCTTCCTTAGTAGCTTCCCTTTCGATAAGCTCTTTTTCGGAAAGCGGAGTATTCATATCTTTTTCATCCATCGTAATCCGCCTCCTTAAGCTAATTTGACTCTCGGGTCAACTACCGCGTACATTAAGTCGGAGAGCAAAACGCCCGTGACCGAAAGTACCGCGAGGAACATGTTATAAGTCATAATAACGGGGATATCGCCCATCTGCATCGCTTCGAGCGCGTATTTACCTATACCGGAGAGCTGGAAGACAGACTCGGTAATCATCGCGCCGGAGAAAAGCGACGGGATAAGCCCTGCAAGACCGGTTACGAGCGGGATAAGAGTGTTTCTGAAAGCGTGTTTGTAAATAACCTTTCTTTCGGAAAGACCTTTCGCTCTCGCCGTACGAATGTAATCGGAATTCAATACTTCGAGCATATTCGTTCTCGTCATTCTCATTCTTCCGCCGATGCTGAGTATTACTACCGTGAGAACGGGCAGGAACATATGAGCTATGTAATCTCCGAGTTTTTCGAAAAGATTCGCATACGTTACGCCTGCGGTAAGCATACCTTCGGACGGGAACCAGCCGAGCTTGTCGGCAAAAATTCCTTTAAGTATCTGTCCGAAGAAGAACGACGGCAGAGAAATACCGATAAGAACGAGCACTGTTACGAGGTAATCGCGGAAGGAGTACTGATGAGTTGCCGCGGTTATTCCGAGAGGGATAGCGATAAGAAACTCGAATATCGTAGCGATTGCAGCAACTACGAAAGAGGTACCCATTCTGTCCGCAGCGAAAATCTCTTTTATAACGGGGCGTTGGCTTTTGAAGCTGTTGCCGAAATCAAGACGGCAAAGGTTTCCGAGCCAGCTGAAATAACCCTCGACTATGTTTCCGTTAAGACCGTAAGTCGCGTATAGCTGTTCTTTGAATTCGTCGCTGACGCTGTTGCCGCTCGCCGCGAGGTTGTTTATTTTTGTTTCAACGAAGTCTACCGGCATGCACCGCAACAACGTGTAAAGAATAAAAGATACTCCGAGTAACAACAGTATGGAAATCCCTATTCTTTTAAGAATGTATTTAAGCATTATAACTCCGATTATGCAGATAGGAGGAACGTCCTTTTCCCTTTTTTATCGGGGAAAAGAACATTACTCCTTCTTGTTTCATTTGTTTACTTGTTTTTTATTATACGAGTTCGAGGTTCCACATTTCGTTAAGAGGCGAGCAGTACGAGTTAACTTCTTCATAGTAGCCCTTAACGCTCTTTACGTTGTAAGCGTACAAAGTCGAACGCTGATAAACGGGAAGCTCTACGGCAAGTTCGAGAACCTCTTCCATAGCTTCTTCGTAAATCGCCTTTCTTTCTTCTCTGTCCATAATGGAACGGCCTTTTTCGATTAAGGTTTTAAGTTTGCCGTTTATAAGCTTGTAGTCCTCGCTCGTCGGATCCTGTTTGATTTCGGGATAGCCCCAAGCGCGTACGGAAGTTGCAGACGAGTTAACGTGGTATACCTGATACATATCGGGATCTACCGTAGAACCCCAAGCAGCCGCCCAAACCTGAAGCGAACCGGTGGAAAGCTTTGTAAGCGCCTGAGAGTCGGCTTTTACTTCAACGTTCCATTCGTAAGTGCCGTCCGGGCTGTCCGTCAATTCATTGAGGTTGTTGAGAACTTCGGCAGCCTGCTTGAATACGTCGTACGTGGGGTGTTCGGTTATCGAAGCGCCCGCTATCGTCATAGTAATCTTGAAGTCGTTTTTGGTTGCGCCTTGCGATTTAGCCAAATCGGTATAATGCTTAACTATATCGATCGCGTCGTAATCCAACCCGGTGTTATCGTCTACGTTCGACCAGCCGTTTGCGTAGTCCGTAGGACCAATGCTGAACGAGCCGTCCGGATTCTTAGGATAAGCCCAGCTTACCGTAGACATCGGCCAGTTAATCGGGTAACAAGTTTCGCCTATCTCGTTGTCGCTGTAATAATACTTGGAAGCGAGGTCGATATTCATTGCCGCCATTATGGCTTTACGGAGATTTCTGTTAGTAACTTTGCCCGCGTTGATACCGATATAACCGTAACCGAGCTGCAACGGGGTAGCTATTTTAATATCGCTTCCTAATTTCTTAAGGTCTTTAAAGTTCTTTTCGGTAAGTTGCGGCGTTATGTAGTCAACCTTGCCTTGCTTCAATACTTCGATTGCGCCGGAAGAGGTAACTACCTGCATGCACATTTTTTCATGCTTTACTTCGAATTGGAAGTTTTTGTTAGCCTTGAAGTAAACGATACCGCTGTTCCAGAAAGCCATACCGCTCGGGTTGTCGTTATTGTTTGCGTCGGTTGCCGCGTAAACGCCCGCGCCCATAGGAACGGATACGTTCTTTTCGGACTGAATTACTTTGGACTGGAATTCGGAATCGCCCCATTTAACGCCGAACTTGTTGTTTTTAATATCGATTTCTTCGCCCTTGTCTCCGAGTTTTGCAGCCGTATAATAGTGAGCGGGAGCAACGGAGAAGCCGAAGTTGTAAATTGCCTTAGGATCGGGCTGTTCGAGGGTTATCTGAAGAACGTCGAAGTAAGCGTCGTTTGAGTTGTCCGTCAGACTGTCGTAAGTTTTATCTCCGTTTACCGGAACGCCCTTTTCGTTATGATTGTAAGCTATTTTGTATTCCTTGTCGTTAACGGTTACCGTAGCGGGGTTAGTAGCCTGCGCGAGGTGACCGAGAGAAACAACGCCGGAAATATTCTCGAATTTATTCGAACCTACGTTCTCTTTATTCTGCTGTAAAAGAATGGACTTAGCGTCCGCGGTAAACTTAGTATATAATACGGAAGCCGAAGCGCTGTAATTCAAAACTTCTCTGAACTTACCTTCCAATCCGTCTTCATAAACGAAATTTATAGCCGCTTCCTCTGTTTTATATGTTTTCAACAGATCTTCGCCTACAAACTTCTCGATTTTCGTCTTATCCTCTTTACCCTTGTTGTCCGCATATTCGGGGGTAATATAACCTTCGTAAAGGAAGAACGTAAAGAGGTTGTTTTTAAGTTTATCTGCCCATTCTTCGTAAGGAGCCGTTGTAATATCGAAAGCTTCCTTAGAAGATCTGTAGTCGTTGGTAAGTTCTTTTTTGTATTCCGTAGCAAGGAAGTTGTAGTCTTCTTTAACTTTATCGCGGAACCACTCGTCGTTATAGGTCGACGTATCTTTTGCGTTGGTTTCGCTTACGTATACTAATTTTTGATCCTCGGTCGGAGTCCATTCGTCGATTTTCGCGAAAACTTCTTCTTTTGTGGCACTGCTGATACGATCGGGATCGGAAGCGTCTTTCCTAGCCGCATCAACATAGAAATCTCTCAGAATACTTACTCTCTGGCTTGCGTACTGGCTTGCCGTGGTATTAAGGTTTTCTTCTACTTCTTCGGAATTTCCGTTCGTCTGAGTTCTGTATTCGTTAAGACCTTTGATTTTAATCGAATACATAGTGGAAGAACCGGTGTAAACGGGATCGAGATATTCGTAAATGTTGAACATTACGTCGTTCATCGTAAGGGGTTCGCCGTCCGAGAACTTCAAACCGTTTTTAATGACGAAAGTGTAAACGGGTTTGTCTCCCTCGGATATTTCGTAATCGAGAACAACGCAAGCCTTATCCATACCGGCTTTTACGCTAACGCCGTCTTTATCGTTATAATCGGTGCTGAGCATTCCGATCTGAGTCATACCGACAACGTCCATATCCGTTCCGCTCGTAGCGTAGAACGGGCTGAACAAGCCGCTGAGCTCGTCCGTCATAATAACTATCGCGTCTTTTTTCTTTCCTCCGACATTGACTATTATTATCGGCAGAGCGATAGCCAATATAAGCACTACGCTCACTACCGGAATAAGAATCTTCATCAGCTTTTTCTTCTTCATTATCAAACAGCCTCCTGTATTTTTTCGTGGTAATTAACTTTTAAAACGAGTTTGCCTTACGCTTTGGGGTACTCAAGGCTTTTTTCCAACTCTTTGCTTTCGGTACCGATGCTCCAATCGTAAGTGAAACCGTAGTTCTCGTTTACCGAAACAGTCCCCGTTTTTATGTTATATCTGTAAGTGTTGCCGACGTTTTTCGCGCCGCATACGTAAAGTTTTACTTCTCCTTTGGTAAGCCCGTCAAGGTCGCTGAGTCTTTCCGCGTTAGCGTACAAATTGAACGTAGCCGCGTTTGCGCCCGTAGTTACCGTTTCAGTTTCGCCGTTAAGACTGAAAGAGCCGGATACGGTTACGGAGGTAAGTTTAGCCCCCTCCGCCACAACGCCCGCGAACATTCCGTATTTGCCTTTACCTGCGGTCTTTGAGAGATATACGTTTACGTTATTAAAGTCAACGCCGTTGATTTCCGCGTTTGCGCCGAGTTTTCCGAACAAACCGCCGTTTTCGGTAGAGCTTACCGTTACGTCTATTCCGTTAAACGTTACTCCGTCACCTTTAAGAGAGATTATCTTGCCGTTGAACTCGCCCGAAGTAAAAATAGTCGGCCAGCCGTTAGCTTTCGTAAACGTTAAGTCGTTTCTTACGTAGTAATTCGCGTTGAGCGAAGCGTTTTCGGTAAGTTGCTCGAGCGTATCGACGTAATAATCCTCGCCCGAGGTGGTCTTTACGTAAATCTTTTCAATGCCGTTTACCGCCGTTGCCGTTGCGAAATCGACCGAGCCGGAGTGAATTATTTTCTCGCTCGTAATCTCGTCGGTACAAGCTTCGTCTTTATATGCTTTGTAGAACGTGGTTCCTATCTTTTTGGAAATGGTTTGTTTTGCGTCGTTTTTGCTCGAATACACCATTCCGCCGGTCCTTTCGCCCGCCTCGTTGGTATTCCAGTAAGGGAGATATACTTCGTCTGCGTTTTCGTAGCCCTCTTTTCCGCCTTTTACCGAAACGTAATCGAAGCCGTTGCTCGTTCCGCCTTTAACCCACTTGGTTTCGCTTCCGGACGTTTCTTCGTAGTAGTACTCGAAAGTGAAATTCTTAAGCCACGCCGCGTAAAGAGTTATTTCAAACTTGTTTGCGCCGTCTGTGTACTGAGTTTCGCCCGTTGCGCCGTTGTAAATACCGAGTTTCTTAGAGTTCCCCTCGTAAACGAGTTCGTCCTTATCGAAGTCCCAACGGTCGCTGTAAGTGTACAGCGGCGTGGAAGTCCTTTCTTTACCCGTAGCGTCGGCGTACGTTCCGTCCTCTTTTATCGTCTTAGCGATTACGTATTCTTCGTCTGCATTCAGCGTAAGAAGGTTACCTGCCTCGTCAACGACGTATTCTACGTCTTCAACGATCTTCGTCACGGGCGTACGGGTTCTGTACCAACCCGCGCAGAAATAACCGGAAACCGACGGCATAATATTCTGTTTGGAACGAAGAGGGCTGTCCATAGCGAGCAACTTGATGTGAATGCTTCCGTCCGCACTCGTTTTGAGCGTTTCGGGATTGAACATATCTATATAAGATATACCCTTCTTCGTCGAAATTCTTCCGCCGTTAGGATTATACGTAACGGTTATGAAATTGCCTTCGTCTCTCAGTTTGTCGTATTCCGTTTTGTCTTCGCACGAGGCGAAAGCAAAACAGATACATACAAAACATAAAAGCGACAGTACTTTAACGACTAAACTTTTCATTTTATTCGTTTACCTTATTATTGTTTTTCTTCTTTAAAACGCAGCATACCGCTGCCGCCGCTCCGGCAAGTACTACTACTCCGCCTACGGATATGAGCACTATGGCAAGTACGTTTGATTGAGTTTCTTCGCTCGAAGACGACGAACCGGAAGAACTGTCTCTCGCTTTGAGAGTCTTAATCATCGATTCTGCTTTTTCGAGTACCGAAATATTCGATACAAGCGCCTGCTGCTCTATCGAGGGAAGCGCGGCGTATGCCTTTCTTGCGGCTACTACGGCTTCTTCGTCGGCAAGAGATATTCTCTTATCGAGCGCGGCAATCAAGCCTATTACTTTGAGGGTGTCCTGAGAAGCCGCCGTGTGTCCGTTCACTACCGTGTCGAAGTATTGACCGAAGATAAACGTGTCGTAATTCTTGCCGTTTTGCGGCTTGATCATTACGAGTCCGTCTTTTACCTTACCTACGTAGTTAACGAAGTTCGCGCCGAAATAGAAGTTGTTGTATCTGCTTGTAACGTTCCACATATAGAACGGAGCGATGCCGAGACCTTCGTATACGACGGAGTTGTTTGCAATAACGCCCGTGTAAGGCAAGTTAGTGAAAGACAGATACGACGTGTCGTACGCTTCTTCGAGTATCGGAGCTTCGAGACTCAGGAAGGTTACGGTCGAAAGATTATTGCATTCGTAGAACGCTTTATCGCCTATCGCGGAAAGGGTGGAAGCAAGTACCAAGCTGTACAATCCCGAACCGGTGAATGCGTTAGCGGAAATTCTTACCGTTCCCTCTTCTACAGTGTAAGTAGTTTCTTCGCTGTTCTTCGGGTAGGAAACAAGAACTTTTCCGTTTGTTACCGTTTTGTAAAGAACGCCTTCCGAAACGTATACGCTGTCGGAAATCGAATAGCTGTCTTCGAACGTGTTAACCGTGCCGTTGCCGAACGCGACTTCCACAATTCTTCCGAACGAGTCGATATCGCAGTCGTAGAACGGGTTTTCGCCTATTTCCGTAAGCTTATCCCCGAACGTGACGGACGTTACGTTCGTCTTTGCGAACGCGAAATCCCCGACCTTTTCGGCGTTTGTAAGCGCGAGGGAGGAAATCTGCGTTCTCATAAACGCATAGTCGCCTATGGAAACCGCGCTTTCGAGATTCTCTACGGTAGCAAGCTTATTGCAGTTTGCAAACGCGGCGTCACCGATAATCGAATCGTCCGCAAGTTTAACGCTTGTCAAAGGAGCCCTCGTAAACGCGTACGAACCGACGTTCGCGGTGTTTGCGAGATCGAGCGTTTGCATCGAAGTGAACGCGAACGCGTAAGAGCCTATACCGATGACGTTTGTAAAGTCTGCCGCAGACAGCTTGGTGCTGTATGCGAACGTGTATGCGGGAATATAATTCTGCTCGAAAGTTTCTATGCCGTCTTCCGTTTCGCTTACCTTTCCGGTGAAGTTCGAGGGGAGCGTTACGTTTGCAAGTTTTTCGGTGAACGCGAATACGCCCATACCGAGTTTAACGCCATCCGCAAGGTTGGATTCGGTTATGCCGGAAGCGAGCGAAGAGTAAAGGTAATCTGTTGCGACGAGTTCGCCGTTTACGATTTCCCATTTATAAGCGTAACCGTAACGGCTCTCTCTCTTGGAATATACTCTCGTTCTTATTCCGGAGAAAGCATAATCACCTATCGATTTTACCTTACTTAGGTCGATTTTGTCAAGGTTTTTACAGGTAGAAAACGCATAATCTCCGATTTTTGCCCCGCCACCGAGGTTAACTTCTTTAAGATTTGCGTTATAGAGGAACGCGTAGTCGCCTATTTCGACGTTTTCGCCCATCGTTACCTGCGCAAGGTTGGAGTTAGTTCCGTTTTCAACCTGATAGTAGAGATAGTAGAAAACGTTCTCGTTGCCGTCGGCGTCTTTAACGATTACTTTCTCTTCTTTGTAGTATCTCGTGTCCTCGAAAACTCTTGTGTTCTGTACGTTTTCGAATGTGTTGAGCGACATCGTGCATGCAAATGCATGGCTACCGATTTTTGCGTCGTTGCCTATCGTGAGGCTTGTGAGGTTCGTGCACTGAACGAACGCGTAGTCGCCTATTACAAGACCGTCGCCGTAAACAGAAAGGTCGAGAGTCTGAAGTTTGCTTGCAAAAGCAAACGCGTAATCGCCTATCGTTTTAAGAGCGTAATCTCCGCCGTTCGCGTTGAATACCGGGAACGCTTCGAGATTGCTGGAAGCGAACGCGTATGCGCCTATTTCGGAAACGTTGCCGAATTCCGCTTTGGAAACCGTGCTGTTATAGAACGCGTAATCGCCTATTTCTGTTACGCCCTTAGCGGTAACTTTAGATATTCTCTTTACTCCGCTGAACGCACCGTTGCCTATCTTTGTTACCGTTTCGGGAAGAGTTAAGTCGGTAGTAGCTTTGTAGCGGGGTACCAATACGACTTCCGTTTTGTCTTTGCTGTAAAGGATGCCGTTGTCCGAAGTAATGTTCGGGTTCTTTGCGTCTACTTTGATTTCGGTAAGTCTGTCGCAGTTTGCAAAAGCGTTTTCGCCTATTACCGCAACGTCTTTGCCTAATACGATCGTTTTAATATTATCGCAACCCGTGAACAGGTTTGCCGAAACTACGGGAGCGTTAAGTTTGATTTCTTCAAGCGAAGTACAGCCGTAGAACGCGCCTACGCCCGCTTTAATCTTAGTTGCGCTTATTTCGGCGGTAAGCATATTCTTGTTGCCGCTGAACGAGCCGATACCTATCGACTGCGCCGTCTTGGGAAGCGTAAGATTGCCGATATTGCAGTTCATAAACGAATAATCGCCTATCGCGACTACGCCGCTCAAATCGATACTGCTGAGCTTCGTACAATTTTTAAACGCGTCTTTATTTATAAATCTGATAGCGGTTTTGCCGCTTGCGTCTTTTGCAAACGTTACTCTTTCAAGACTCGTACAACCTTCGAAAGCGCCCACGCCGATGTTGATACCCTTTTCGTTTTCCTCGAATACGACTTCTTTAAGAGCGGTAAGCCCCGCGAAAGCGTACTGCTGAATATCGGTTACTCCTTTAGGAATAATTACTTTCGTTATCGTGTTTTCACCGATATACACGGGCTTGATATAGTAAGGATCTTCTTTGTCTATAACGTCGCCCGCGGACAAATCTTTTTCCACGTATTCGTAGTTGGAGAACGCATACTGATATATCGTGGTAATACCCTTGTTACCGGGAATTGTAACCTCTCCGCCCAAGCCCTTATAGCTCATAAGGTAAATGCTTTGAGTGGTGAACGGTTCCTTAACGGTAATGTTGATTTGCTTCTGATATGAGGTAGCGTACTCTCTGTCGTTGACGGGATCGTAATATCTTACTCTAAACGTAACGCTCGTGCTGCCCTTCTTTACCGCCTCTATTTCGTCGCCGTTTTCGCCGGTAATTACTACGTTGTCACCGAGCGCGCTGATAGTCACTCTCGTTCTTTCGGGGAAGTAAGATTCGAGGAGGTAATTTATCTTTACTCTTTCGGACGGATACATCGAAAGACTGTAAGTCGAACTCGTTCCGCTGAATTCGTACGAACCGCCGGTAATGCCGATTTCTCTTTCGTCGCTGCTGAGAGCGTAATACGCTTTAATCGTATCGTATCCCTGAAGCTCGAACTTGTTGGCTTCTTTTACGGTCAACTTTCTGTAACCTTCTTCGTCCTCCGCGTAAACGTGAACGTTAAGCGAAGCCTCGAAGCGACTTCCGTCTTCGTCGTAACCGACAGCCTTGAGTACCGCGTCTCCGCTCGCTTTAGCAACTACTATGTTGTTAACTACGGAGATGACTTCGTTTCCGTCCGGATTGGTTACTTCGTAATTCAAAGCCTGTACCCAGCTTTCGTCGGGATACGTGGAGAGAATTCTCGCAAGGTCTTTGGTTTCGTTTATGTTGAGCGAAAGAGTTTCAATCGGATTTTCCGGTTTGTCTTCCTCGTGGAAGTACATCGAAACGATTTCGTCCGGAAGTTTAAGCTCGTAGGTAGCGGCGTTCATCGCGTAGTCGTAAACGTTAACGACGAACGTGTTGCTGTTTTCGATAACGTAGCTTTGACCGTCTTCCCTATACCCTATGCCGACCGAATTCTTGATTTGCTGAACGTAGTCTGTAAGATTTATCGTTACAGTCGTCGTCGAATTGTACGAAGAGTATATAGGAGTCATATACTGACCGAACATCGAAAGCGAGTAGGTATACTGCGGATCGGTGCTTCTTGCGATCATACCCGGTTGCAAAGCCATCGCATAATGGTTGTCGTATACGGACAAATCTGCGTAAAGCGTGGTCTTCTTGGTGCTTTCGTCATATTCGGAACGATAGACGACGTCGGATATAACCGGAGCTTCGAAGTCAACGTAGAACGGGAATTCGAATACGTTTCTCTCATTGTTCTGAGAAGCGAACTCGCCGTTTGCGCCTTCGTCGATATATGTTTCGAGCCTTACGGTGTATTTTGTGTTATTCTTTAAATCCTGTTCGAGAACGGAGAAGTCCACGTCGAAACTCGAAGCGCGTATAGATCCGCCGTTATTGAACGATTTACGCTGATTGTGATAGGTCTTGCTCCAAACCACTTCGCCGGTCGAGTCCTCGGTAATCATAAGATAAGCGGTTTTTACGTTTCTTAAAAGTCCCGCGTTTATCGAATTGATACCTTTTACGGTGTAGTTCGAAGTGTTGCTCGTAGCTTCCTGATTGGAAAGAGCAATATGGTCCTTGCTTGCCGCGATTACGGGCATGGACGGGTTCTGAATGAAGTAGTAATTTCCGAGTGTGGAAATATAATCGCTGTAAAGAGAACCGATTACCCTCGTAGCGTATGCGTCCGGCATAAGCTTATCGTCCTGGCTGATGCCTGCGTTAAGCTCGTCTTTATTGGTGTCGTAATATTCTTCGTCGAAGATAGGAGCTTTCGTCCAATCGCCGTAGAAGCCGAGGAACGGAACGCTGAGATCGGATTTCGTCTTATCCTCGTTGCCGGGTTTGTTAAGGGTTATGAAGCCCTCGATATACATACCGTTTTCGAACGATTCGTCGAGATACTGCTTGTCTGCGTCCGAAAGAGTAATTTTTACGGTTACCGTAGCGGTTTTGCCTTTTTCTACGGTTACGCGGTTACCGGTTACGCTGCCGTTTTCGACCTTCGTTACGGTAACGGACTTTTCGCCGCCTTCGAGAGTGTAGCCGTCCTGAGTTACCGTTCTCTCTCCGCGCTTGGTGTAAGTGGTGCTTACGCCCTCGGTATTAACGATTGCGTTTACGTCGTAAGTGACGCTCTGTTTGTCAAGAGCCGTGATACCGAAAGTCATCTCATAGACGCCGATTTTTTCCTTATCGTCGCCTATTTCGAGCTTTGTGGTACTCATAAGCTTGGTCTTATCGAGTTCCTTACCGTTTTTGTCGTAAGTAACGAGATAAGCTTCGGTGTTTGTCGCTTTGGTTATGTTTACAAGACCTGCGCCCTGCTTTCTTACCGCGTAAGCAACGCCGTTCTTGTTCATGATAATATCCGCGGTGGACATCATCAAACGGTTTACTATAGCCGTTATTTCCGTAGGCGTGGAACCTGCTGGAGCTACTTCGTCTTTAACGTACTGACGAATGAGAGCGGTTACGCCCGAAACGTTCGGAGCCGCCATCGAAGTACCCGAAAGACTGTCGTATTCCTGACCGGGAACAGCCGAGTAAATCTCGCCGCCGTGACCGGTTATTTCGGGTTTGATTTTAAGGTCGGAGGTCGGTCCCCAGCTGGAGAAGTCGGACATAAACGGTCCCGCTTCCTGCGATTTGGAAATGCGGATTATACCTTCCGACTGAGCGGCGAGAATTTCGCCGTCGTCCTGCGTGAGCGAACATACCGCGCCCATATTGTTTCCGACGGACATCGAAATCGAACCGGAAACGTTGTTGTAAATGATTATACCGAGACAGCCTTGTTCGAAAGCCGTTCTTACTTTATCTTCAAAGGTCGTTACGCCGCGCCTTACAAGCGCGATTTTGCCTTTGTAATATTCTTTTTCGTGTATTTTGTAATAAGAAGCTTCGCCGTTACCGCCGATCGTTACGTATGAGAAATCGTAGCTGTCGTAAGTAGTTCCGTCGAGTTCTCCCCTTGCCGTAAGAATTTCGTTAACGAAGTCCTTATCGACGTTATCAGCGGTGCTCGCCTCGTTGAAGTAAATAATGTCGTCGTTATACATCAGGTAGGGAGTCATAACGCCGTCTACCGAAGCTATGGACAACGCGCCCTCGTAAGTGGAAGGCGAACCTACGGTACCGGAATCCGGGTTGGAAGTAAGACCGTTGCTACCGTTCTTTTCCGAGTTCATCGTAGCGTTGTAGCTGTTTGCAGCGGAAGCGATGAGCGAAATGCCGGCATCCTTTACCTTGTCGTAAATTTCGGCAACGTTCTTTTCGTCTTCTTCTCTCGTGAAGCCGCAGCCCGAGCCGAGGGACATATTGATAACGTCTACGCCTATGTTCACGCAGTCTTCGAGCGCCGCTATAAGCCAGGAAGTTTTAGCGCCGTCCTGCGCGTCTGAGAAAACTTTCATTATCGCGAGCTGCGCGCCGGTAGCTACGCCGGTGATAACGTCGTCTTCGCCGGCTATAATACCTGCAACGTGCGTGCCGTGTTCGGAGTTAATCGGGAAAACGTCAGAGTCCTTATCCGCATAGTCGTACGTATAAGGTACTTTTCTGTTTACGTATACGTCCGACGCGGTAAGGCCTTTGGTGGTTTTAGCCGCGCTGAGCTTTTTGCCGGACATATTGAAAAGGTCGGTTTTCGTTCCGTCTTCGGAGTACTTGTACAGTCTTCCGTTTTCGCGTTTGAGAAGGTCGCCGTCGTTTGCGTCTTCGGACGCCGCGAATGCGGTATGCGTGTAATCTAGACCGGTATCGAGAATAGCGACTATAACGCCTTCGCCTGTATAAGAAGTGGTATTGGTGAAAATACCCGTGTTCTTATCGACGTCGACCGTGTTTATGACTTTCTGATATTTACTCTCTTCGTACACTTCACCGACGATTGCGGTAGCCTGATTCTGTTTGAGCAAATCTTCTACGTCGTAGAAGTCTTTAGCCTTTACGGTAATCTCGAAACCGCTGACGACGTTGTCGTAAGTTTCCCCCATTTTGTAGGAAATACCCGACTTATCGAGCTTGCGCGTAAGAATTTTTCTTTCCGTTTCGGCTTTGTTTTTTATCGCCTGAGCTTCCGCGCCGTAAGCGTATTCGCTGACGTCGTTATATCCCGTAGAAGCGAGGTATCCGTCTACAACCCCGTCGGTCTTCATCGAAACGATTACGGAAATTTCCGTGTCATCTTCAACCGAATCGGGAAGCGCGGAAACCGCCGTGCCGTCGAAATACGTACCGAGGTCGTTTTGAAGGCTTTCTTTAAGCTTTGTGATCGCGGCGAGCGGCGAAACGTTGCTTGCGCTTACTCCGCCGGTAAAGTCCCCGGATAAAATTCCGAGGCTAACCGAAATCATTATCAAAACGGATAATAATCTAATAAATAATTTCTTTTTCTTTGTCATAATTTTTTCCTACTTGGTTTTGTGAGCGAAAATTCGCTTTTCTCGGAGTAATTAGTTTAACTGGGTAAACTTGCCTTCATTTACGGTGAACCTGATTGCCGCGGTATTGCCGTTAAGTTCCCATGCGATCGTGTAAACGCCGGTTTCCGCGTCGTAAGTGCTGGAGGCTACGAGATAAGCCGAGCCGCCGTCGAACGCGTAAACGATTACGTTGTGGTCTTTATCGATTTCAACGTATCTGCCCGCGGAAGTGCCCTGTCCGTTTGCGTCGTAATAAACGTTCATTTCCTTCGTTTCGAACGAAACTAATTCGTAAGCTTTAACGTATGTAACGGTACCGGAGGAGCTTGTAACGGGGTACTGAACGGAGCCTTCGTCGTCCGCAAGGTGAATTACATAATGCGTGGAAGTAAGTATTTTTCCGTCTTCCCCTCTCGTTCTCGCTATAAACGCGTATTTAACGCCCGTTTCGCCCTCGGCAAGTTCGGGAGCGTAATATACTTCCGTTTTGATTTCGGTATCGACGCCGCCCTTCGTGGAGTAAATGGTTACGGTATTGAACAAGTCGCCCGCTTTAAATCTCGAATCCGCAACAAGCGTTCTTTCGATGACGAGTTTTATGTCCGCTCCCTCGATAACCTCGGTTTGGACTCTCGTAAACGCGTTCATCGTGTAACCGACGGCGTTCGAGTAAGTCGCGCCGAACGAGAAGTTCATTCTGTAATCGACTCCGTCCTTACCTGTGATTCCGATCGTGTAGTAAGAGCCGTTGTAAGTGTAATCGGAAGCGTTTTCGAAGCTGAGGTTGTTACCTTCGGCGTCGGCATATTTCGTTCCGCTGCCGAACTTGCCGGAAGCGGCTTTATTTACGACTTCGCCGTTTTCGTCCAACGTTTCGATTACGCTCATTTCACCGTAAGCTTCTTCGTTTTCTTCTATAAACGCGGTAGCGTCCATACCGAACATCTGCATGTAAACAGCCGTATTGATAACGTACGCCGATTTACCGCTCTTAACCATTCTCGCGCCCTGAACGGAGAACGTAGCCTTGCCGTCGCCGTTGGTCTGCGCAGCGAACGAAAGATCGAGGTCGAACTCGAAGTAGCCTATTCTCAAATAGGTTGCGGTCTTTTCGGTGTAATCCGTTTCGGTGGTGTCGTCGGGGAGCGTTACGCCGTCTTTGACCTTTACGGTCTTTCTGACAACGGTAGCCGATACCGATTGTTCTTTCTTGGAGGTATCCGTTTCGTCTCTGTTCGACAACGTAACCGTAGCGGTTACTTCGAACGTCTTGCCTGTAGGTCTGAACGAGAAGTCTTTTACGTCATAGAGAACTTTGCCCTCGTTGTATCTGAACGGGTACTTGTTCTGCTCGTCCGCATTTCTCGTAGCGACGAGGTTTCTTCCCTCGTATTTTATATACTGCTTGGAGTTAAGCTCGATTGTGCTGCCGAACCCGTACGTGCCCTTGTTTACGAAGCCGTATGCGTTTGCGGAGCTGTCCGAAGGATCCTGTTTGAAGAGCGTTACCGTTTCGCTTCCTTCGTTATATTCGAAGAAGTAGTTGCTTTCGCCCTCTATCTGAGCGATGCCGTAAGGAGTGAAGAACAACGATTCGAACTCTTCGGTGAAGTAGCTGACGCCTGCCGCGGCAATGCCCGCTTCCTGATATGCTACCGTATGGTTTACTCTGTCGTACTTATAAACGCCTACGCCGCTCGAAGAGCCGTCGGACGTCATAAAGAACAGAATGCTGTCGCTTATAAGCGTGTAGTAGCCCGTTTTAGCCGTTCCCTTTTCTCCGAAGAATACCGCGTTGCCCGCGCTGTCGAGAACGAGTACGTTAAACGAATCCGCTTCGACGTAAGTTTCCGCCATTTCTTCGTGAATTATAGCGAATACGGGAATTGTGTTGTTCCCGCTCTTTACGGTACCGAGCATACCTTCGTACGTGATTTCTGCCGCACCGTCGTTAAACGTAAGCACAACCTTGCCTGTTTCCGAGTTTAAGGTGTATGTAGCCGAATCGGAAATAGTCTTTCTTTTAGCAGTTCCCTTTTCGTAAACGACGTTGCCGTTTTCGTCCGTTTCGTATACGAATACGGTCGCGGTGCCAACGCCGTTATTGATATCGCCGTTGAGCGTTACCCAGTAACCCTTTTTTGAAGCCTGGTTTTCTATTACGTAGTAAGTGCCGTATTCTATTCCTTTAACGACAAGTCTGTCGCCGTCTACGACAAAGTAATAGTTTCTGTTGTTTCCGTAGAACGTTATTTCGTCGCCGAGTTTTCTGTAAATACCGGTGGATTCGTTACCCTCTTCGTCCGTATACGTAGCGACGAGGTATCCGTCGAGCACGAGTTTTTCAAGCGTGCTGCCCGTTTCGTACGTTGCGCCGCTTTCTTCCGCTCTATAGAAAATCGCGAAGTAGTAATTGTTGAGTATTATACGAGCGAACTTGATTTCCTTATGAGAATTCTCTTCGCCCATATATTCGTTCGTTTCGAAAATATATACGGGGTACTGATTGTTGCCCGCGGTAAGTTTTTCGGTAGTAACTTCTCTGTACGTTCCTTTGAACGTGTATTCGACGTAATTGCCCTTTGCGTCCTTTTCGTACTGACCGTCAATCTCTTTGAGATAATGGTAGGTCGCGCCGCCCATTCCGTCGAACTCGATATAGAAATACTGGTTAGCCGAACCGTATCTTTCCATTACGTACGCGCCGAACGGTCTGGAAGCTGCGGTAAACGTGCCTTTTTCTTCGTTAAGTACGCAGTAATAATACGTGCTGCCCGCTATCGTGGTGAGCTTAGTCTTTTCGTCCGTGCTTACCGAACCTACGATTCTCGTCGAACCGACCGTAACTATCGCTACGGCTCCGTCTATTATCTGAATCGTTCCGCCCGTTTCGGTATCCGTATTTGTGTATTTCTTCATATTCTCGATCTTTTCGGTATCGAGAGTGTAGCTGTACCAATAAGCGACTGCCTTGCTCGAAACGGAAGCTTCGTCATAAACGACCGATTTAAGCTTTTCGAAGTCGAACGAGAACGGAACGCCGGTTATTTCGCCGTCTGCCGCGTTGTAACCCGTAAGAGTCAATTCGTACAGGTTGTCCGCGTTCAACGCGTAAGTACCGTAGTTGATTTTTTCGTAAACGGTGAAAGAAGTTTCACCGACCGTCTTTGTAACTTTTACGTAAATAGCGGCTTCGCCCTTTTCGTTTTCGTTGAGAACGATTACGAGGTTGGAGTTTACTGCCGTTCTGTTTCTGCTGTCTTTACCGTAGTAAGAACGTTCGGTATAATCGACGTTCTTTACGTCGAGATAATACTTGGTAATCTGTACTGCCGTGGGCTTTCCGTCTACAATGTCAATCTTTGTTTCCGTCTTAACGCTTATGATAAGCGAAGCTTCGAGCGAGCTTGAGGAAAACTTAACGATCGTTCCGCCGAATACGACCGAAGTGCCGGAAACGGTGTAAGTACCTTCAGTGGTTTTGCCGTTCTCGTCAGTGTATTCTGCTTTATATACGCCGTCCGTCTTAAGCGAGCCTTTTCCGTCTTCGAAGGAGAAAGTCGCGTCGAGAGACGAGTTGTACGCTACGAAGCCCTTGGAGCCGTCGGTCGCGTCGAGAAGTTTGAACGTGCCTATGCTCTGACCTGCGCTCGATTGGAGCGTTAAAATTTCATTTTGTATCGAATAATAAACGTAAGAAGTCGAGCCGCCGCTGTAGAACAAGCCCATACCGAAACCGGAAAGAAGCAATCTTGTGGGAGAGCTCGTTTGTTCGGACGAAACGAGCTGTCCGTTGTAAGCATAATAATAATGCATTACGCCGTAACCCGCTTCTTCTTCGTTTCTGAGCTGGAATGCCGAACGATTGCTTGCCGTACCTATATTGAAAGTAATCGTTTTTCCGTTCAGTTCTCCGTCCGTAAACGTAGCTACGTAATATCCGTTTTCGTTTACTTCGTAAGTGCCGTGAGAAGTCTTTTCGCTGATAATCGCGCCGTTTTCGTCCTTGAAATAGTACGTTACTTCGTTGTATTTGCCGAACTGCATTATTTCGCTTTCGTCAAATCCGACGCCGGAAACGAACTTGGTGGGAGCATATTGGCTTCTCACCGAGCTGCTGTACGCGAAATACAGGTCGCCTTCGAAAATCTTTCCTTCTTCGAGTATGCCTTTTTCGGTTTCGATAAGGAATATGCGTTCGCCCTCGTCTTCTTCCAAAGTACATTCAAAGAAGACGTCCCCTCTCTGTACGTAAACTTTGTTGTCCTTCGTAAGGAAAAGCGTATCGTATCCGCCGTACATATCGGGGATACCCTTGGACCATACCGCTCTGAGGTCGGTATTCTGATCTAAATCTATTTTAACGATTTCCGCGGAAGCGCCGATTTTCTGAGTTTCGGGATCGAAAAGCTTTTCGGAAACGGAGTTAACCGTATAAATTACGTCGTTTTCGACGTCCCTCCAACCGGAAAGCATATATCCGCTGCAAACGAAGTCCTTAACAGGCAATTCTAATTTCGCACCGAACAAAACGTCCTTGGTTACGATTTTCTCGGTAAGACTCGATTCGGGATATTCCGAGAAAAATCTTACTTTCAGAGTTCTTCTGTCGTAATATACTTTGAATACGTTTTCGGAAGCGTTTTCGGAAATAACCGCTTCGGTCTTCTGATCGTCGTGAGTAGCTTCGGAAACGTAGAAACCTGCAAATACGTGGTTTTCGGTAACGTCGAAATCGGTTCCCGCAAACGCGTATCCGGTAACTACTTCGGGAGCTTCGTAATCGCCCGCTTTACCGTCGTCGGTAATTCCCTGTTTGAGTATATTGACCTCGTACTTAACCTTATACTTTGCCGTAAGCGTTACTCCGCTCGCGCTCGCCGTAAGATTTTTGGAAAGTTCTTTTCCGTTTACCGTCCAGTAAGCGAACTGATTGTCCGTTTTTGTCGGTATCAAATCTTTAACCGCCTGATAAACGTTATCGCCCTCTTTTACTTTAACGGAAGTAGCGGAAACGCTCCCGCCGTTTGCGTTAAGCGTGATTGTGGCTACGTTTGCCCATTTCGCATAAACGGTAACGTCCGCCGCGGGTTCTATTGAGGTAATCGCGCTGCCGGTTAACTCTTTGTTGAGATACCAGCCGTCGAATATACAATTCTCTTTTACCGCTTCGGGCAGAACGTAAGTTTCGTTCTCTTTGACTTTTACCGCAGCTATCGCCTGACCGCCGTTCGTTTCGAACGAAACGTTGTAAGATTTAGTGCATGCGGTAAGCGAGAATATCGACATACATGCAAGCACTGCCAGCGCGAAAACAATTATTGTCCTTTTTTTCATTTCGCATTCTCCAATATAAGGTTTATTCGAAAGAATTGTATATTTTTTCGAATAGATGAATATTTATTCATAATCCGTAAAAATACATTCTTTTATTTTATCATTTTTGTTATTATTCCGTCAAGTAAATACAACTTGCGTCATGGTTTACCCGAGCCGTTTTTCTACCCGGCTATCGGTTTTAATCGATTAAAAACGTCAGGTTGGTTGTGTTTTTATGCTTTCGTATTCGAATTCATTACACTCAAAATCATTTTATATACGAAAAGCTGACCGCACTCTGTATCGTATTATCATTTTTCGTCCCATTTTTCTTCTCCTGATATTCATTTATTATAGTCAAACTGATAAAACTGAATTTTACGCGGCGTTGGCTCTCCATATTGCGTACACGGTGCGCCCCGGTCTTACTTCGGAAAGTTTTTCCGCGCTAATCTCCGCTTCGCCGTTTTCGCTATAAGACCAACCGACAAATTCGTATCCGTCTCTTAACGGAGCTTTAATTCCGCCTTCGGCAAGCGTATTAGCAAACGTTTTATCCGTAACTGTAACGGAAACCACGTAAGACTTATCTTCGCTCAATGTGCAGCCGTAAACGACGGGACGGAACAACGAGTTCCATTTTTCAGACCAACCGTCGCCGGCAGCGGCGCCTTCAATGTATATCGTAGCGTTTTCGTTACCGAAGAAAAGGTGATCGCCCGCTTCGGTTATTCCGTTGCTTAATACAAACGACATAGCGGTAGTGTTTCTGAACGCGTAACTGCCGATTTTAGTTACGTTCGACGGTATAACTATCTTTTCCGCCAAAATGCCCGAGAACGCATAGTCGCCTATTTCGGTAACGCCTTTGCCTATCATAATATCGCTAAGTCCTGTGCAATCGAGGAAAGCTCCCTCTCCTATGTTAGTTATATTGTCGGGGATAGTTATTGCGGAAATGCCCGTGCAACCGTAGAACGCATACGCGGGGATTTCGGTTAATGAACCCTTTATATTAACCGTTTCGATAGAAGTACATTTTGCAAAAGCGTAATCTCCGAGGTCTTCGAGCGTACCGGGGAGCGTAATCGAAGTCAAACCCGAGTTATCGCAACCGTAGAACGCGTACTCGCCTATTTTCTTAATCGAAGACGTTCCGGAAGAATTTTCGAACCTTACGTTCGTAAGCGAAATGCAACCCTGAAAAGCATAATCGCCTATTTCGGTAAGTCTCGTAGACCTTGCAAAGTTAACCTCCGTAAGCGTTTTGCAACCGTAGAAAGCCGATACGCCTATTTTTTCGAGTCTTCTCGGTATATCGAAAGAGGTAATGCTTTCGCACCCGTAGAATGTATGGTCTTTTATCTCGGCTGTGTTGTCGTTCAGAGAAACGCCCGAAAGCTTTCTGCATTTATAAAACGCGCCCTGACCGATTTTTATGTTTCTGTCCGCAAGACCGGAAACAGTCTGAGTGTACAGATGATAGAACGCGAAATCGGAAATACCTTTCGTCGTTTCCTTAACTTTCACTTCTGCAGGAGCGCTTTCGCAAACGGTGATGAAATGATCGAACTGAACTTTCAGCGTGTCCAACTGTTCTTTCGACAGAGCGGACTTCTGTTCTTCCGTCAGATTTTCGTACTGTTCGTACTCCGCGCCGAGCTGGTTTTTCCAACCGACTATCCAGTTATCGAAGTAAACCATATCGCTTTCGTCGCTGTTCGTCCAGGTAAGCGTATTCTTAAACGCGAACGAACCGACGTTCTCCACGCTGTCCGGAATAAAACCGCCTTTCACCTCTTCGAGAAGCGAACAGCCGTAAAACGCGTACGAAGCGATCGTTTCAAGCGAGCCGCGCATATCGAGCTGAACATTGTCGAGCTTTTCGCACTGAGAGAACGCAGAACTTCCGATGCTAACGAGAGCGGAGCGCATTCCCGTTTCGCTGCTTGACGGACGAGCATTGAATTTTTGCAACGCTTTCGCGCCGGCAAACGCGCCCGAACCGATATATTTAACAGAAAGCGGAAGCATAACATCCTTTAAAACTTCGAATCCTTTGAACGTTGCCGAAGCAATGCCTTCTATTTTCAGGTTGTTTTCCGTTTCGTAAGCTTCGAACGAGTTTCTGCCTATCGTCTCGATCGTTTTAGCCTTGTCTTCCCCGCAGGAAATCAGCCACTTACCTATATATATAAAGTCGTTTTGCTTCTGACTATCGAAAATCTCCGTGTTGTAGAACGCGTTTTCGCCTATATCTGTAACGGAAGACGGAACGTTCACCTCTTTAAGAGCGGTGCAACCGTAAAACATTCCCGTATTGATATAAGCCATTCCCTCGGGAAGAACTATTTTTTCGAGAGAAGTGCAATTCCCGAACAAATGCGTTCCGCTGTAGGTGAAATTGGAATTTTCCGGGAAAGTAACCTCTTTAAGCAACGGGTTCTGAGCGAAAGCCATCGTACCGATAAAATACAGTTCGCTGCCGAACGTTACTTTCTCGAGCGCGGTATCCATCGCGAAAGCCCCCTCTCCTATCATATACAGCTTTTCGGGCAGTTTGACTTCTTTGAGGCTTTCGGCTCTCGAGAAAGAAGACTCGCCGATTGCCGTGATATTGTCGTGGAAGTTTACCGTTTTAAGCGATTTGCAGTAAGCGAACAACTTATCGGCTATTTCCGTTACGCCGGCAGGTATCGTTACGCTTTCAAGGGAAGTGCACGACTGAAACGCGGCTTCGCCTATACTCGTTATATTATCGGGGAGAGTTACGGATTTAAGCTTCGTGCAGTTATAGAACGCGAATTTACCTATTTCGTTTACCGAAGAAGGAACGACTACGCTCGTCACGCCTATGGCGTTTCTGAACGCGCTCTCGCCTATTTTAAGTACCGGCTTACCGAGATACTCTTCCTCTATTACGATATCGCCTTCCGCTCTGCCTACTTTGGAAATCTCGTAAGAATTTCCGTTCGCCGCAAGTTTGTAAAGAAGCCCTATTTCGTTTTGCGAGCGGAACTCCTGCGTTTCCGACCAATCGGAATCGATAGTCTTTCTTCCGTCTCCGACAGCTTTTACTTTTATGCGGTAACTGCCGTATTCGAGGTTCGAGAGATTTGTTTTGTTGGTTTTTTCCGTCCGAACGGTTTCCTTTCCGTCTTCGCTCGTTATGCTTACGGAGTATCTCTTCGCGCTCGGAACGATTGTCCATAACAATTCGTTATCGGCGTTTATATCGAAATATTTCGGAGCGTTCAGTTTGTTGCTTACCGAGCAACCCGCAAAGGAAAACATCAGAAGCATCGATATGAACGCGGCTATCGTCTTTTTTAGTATTTTCATTTTAACTCCGTTTTTCAGTGTAACTGTACTGTCGATTTCCTAAAAAAAGAAATCATTGTTGTTCTTTATCTTGTTTTATCTTTCTTATTATCTCGTGAGGCCACTTGAATTTGAACTTTCTTACGGCTACTTCAATGAGGAACAGCACGAGCGAAAGTATCATAAACAGGTATCTCGGATCGTAATTGAAGGATTCTTCCGTTACGAACGTGGCGAACACCTTGGAAACGTCCTCGTCGTCGATCATCACGCCGCCCGTTCTTGCAGACGCCGTTGTCAGCCTTCCTTTAACTTCCGCGGTATCGTATTTAAACTCGTCGTACTCGGCGGAATAAGAGAACGATCTGTATATTTCGGCCGAATACTCTTTTCCGTCTTTAGTCTTTTTCGTAACCTCTATACGATATACGCCCGGCTTTTTGATTACGAATTCCGCGCTCGTGGAAGCATTCGAATTCTTGTCGTTCAACCCTTTTGTAACGTAAATCATAGCGTCTTCCTCCAAAGAGGAAGCTTTGTTGATAGAAACGCGTACGTTTTCGTCCGCAGTATCGGTGATTACCGCCGTCAGCGTATCACCTTCCTTAATATCGGTGAATACTTCGAGAGTCGTCACGTAATTGGAGCCGGAAAGAGTAACGGATACTTCTTTGTTCTTTATATCCTTACTCGGCATCAGGCTGTAAAGCATCTTGTACACGAAAAGCTGTCCGTATACGGTATCGTACAATCCGCCCTCGGTCTTGCCGTCCGTTTCAAACGGTCCTTTAGACCAATTGCCCTTTAAATCGCACATAAACGAGCCTACTTTGCCTTTTCCGTAATCGCGCAGAGCGTAAATGGGAACTTCATATTTGCCGGTTATAGCGAGGTAAGAATTGGAGTCGTCTTCGTCGCGTTTAAGTTCGCCGCCGTAGAAGCCGCTGATCATAAACCCGAGTTCGTTCGAACTCGACGAGCCCGTGGGAACGAGGTCGCCGCCTACGTATATACCGTTTGCCGTAGCCGCATATTTCGGATGAACAAGCCCGGTATTCGAGTTAAGTATTTTATCCCTTTTAACGTCCTCGCGAAGGAGGTTGGATATATCTTCGTAATTACCGCTTATCGGATAAAGCTTTCCGCCGTATTTCTTGCAAATCGGAGCGAAATCGTTGTATTCGTTCGAGCCTTCCGTTACGCCTATACCGATTATAGACAACGTGATTTCGGAATCCTTATAATAGCCTTTCATCATACTGTCTACCGCGCCGGGTTCGCTTTGCGCTACCTGACAGTCGGAAATTATTACGATGTGTCTTCTGTCTATGCTCGTGTCGGCAAGAAGGGTTGAAGCCGCGGTCGCTACCGACTCGGTATACGACGTTCCGCCGTTGCCGCCGAGGTTGTCTACCGCTTTTATAATCTTATCTTTTTCGCTTGCGGAAGTAAGAGGAAGTATCTTTTCGTAAGTGGACGCAAGCGTCATAACACCTACTTTATCGCTCGGTTCGAGCGTGTCTATTACGGTTTTTACCGCGGATTTCGCTCTTGTTATCGAGTCGCCCTGCATCGAGCCGGAAACGTCGATAATGTACATTATACCGATTTTAGGCGAGTAATTATTGATTGTTACGGGCATCATTCTTTGAAGAACGCTTCCGCTTAAGTCCGAAGTCCTGTACAAATTCACTACGCCGTTTTCGTCGTTGCCGCCCACGGTAAACAATCCGCCGCCGTATTCTTTTACGTACGATTCGAGCTGCGTCTGGAACCCCTCTATTTCGTTCATCGATTCGACCGAAACATTGTTGATTATGATTTCGTCATACATCAAAAACTCCGTAACGGTTTTCGGAACGTCGGCGTCCGTTATCTTTTTGCGCGTTACCTCGAAATTCTCCGTAGACTCACCGAGAAGATAATCGAATTTACCGTCTGCGTTTTTCCCTTCGAGAAGAGGGACGAGATAATCGGAGTCGTCATCGAAAGTTTCGATAATCAAAATCTTGTTGTAGTTTTCTATATTGACGTACGTATTGTACGTATCGTTGACTTTTACGACGTTTTCAGAGGTTATCGTAGCCGAGAGTTTATGAATTCCTCTCGTTTCGAAAGTATATGAGAAGTCGAAACGCTGTTCGCCGTCGCTGAGCTCCAGTCTTACGTCCTGCACTCCTTCGATATCTTTATCGTTATCCTTTAAAGACAATAAAACGGTGTCTTTATTGGTCGAGTTGAGAGTAACCGTAACGGATACCTTTTCTTTCTCTCTGAAATATCTTTCGGGAAGAGAAATACCCGAAATCTGAACGTCTGCCACCGTGCTTTCCTCGTCGAAATACACGCTGTCGAGCAAAATGCCTTTCGACGTAACGAGTCGAGCTGCCGCGTACAAATCGTTATCGGTTTCTTTTCCGTCCGTAACGACTATAATCTTAGCCGACTTAGGGTGTTCGAACAACGCCGCGGAGAAATTCACCGCCGACGCTATATCCGTAGCCGTGATGTCTTTCGGCTGGGAAGCGTTTTTGTATTCTTCGAAAACTTTGTCCGTGTCGTAAGTGAGCGGAACCGCAAGCGAACAATCGAAACCGAAAGTTACTATGCCTATTTTATAGTTGTCGCCCTCGGCTTGTTCTATAATGGAATTTACGAGTTCGTCTCTCTTATTTCTGCTTTTATCGGTAGTTAACGACATATCCACCGCGATTATAATTTCGTTTTCGAAATTAGGAACGTAATATGTGAACGTTATGCCGGCAAGCAAGCTTACCGCAAACACCGCGATAATAAGATGGCAAACTATCGGGATAATGCGGTTTCTTGTTCTTCTATATTTTTTACTAAGCAAAAAGTGCGGGATAAGCACCAATGCCGCTATCGCCACAAGGAGCAATAAATACCAAGGGCGAGAAAATGTTATAGATAAACCTGTCATTTACTCCTCCTTTATGCGCCTTGCCACAGATTGAGCAACCATTCAAAGAACAGCAACGCCACGAGAGCCGCCGCAAAATAAACGGTGTAATCTGTTATCGTATCTTCGTAATTTGCTCCGTCAAACGGAGAAGTAATAGTAATTTCTTCGTTAAATATGTTGCTTTCCGCCGAAGACGCTCTGACAAAGAGCAATTCGGTTTCAGTTTTTTCCGCGCCTTCCGTTCCTCCGTAAAGAACGGTTGTTATAACGTATACGTTCGGAATATAGAATTTCTTCGTCACGGGGAATTCTGCAAATTCCTCAGCCTCCGTCGAAGACGGCGATTGTATCGTTACGGATTTGCCGCGACAGTTTATTTTCACCTCTTCACCGACTTCGCAATCGTTGGAGTCAAGCGTTGCGGGAAGGAAATAATCAATCGAATTAAAGAAGATCGTTACGAATTCCGGATTGAGCGCGATCGTCGAGTTTTCGATGGGGAAAGACACAAACATCAATTTCGTCGCTCCCGAACTCTTAACCGCAACCACGTTTTTCGACTGACAGGAAAGCAATACCGAATAGTCTTCGGCATCCACAAATTGTATCGGACAAAAACTCGTAACGAAAATTTTATCCGCGGAAACGTTCGACATTATCGGATGAGACATGGTTTCGCCCGTCAACGAAGCTCCCGTTCCGTTTTCGGTTTCGACCGTTTCGATAGACCCTATCGATACGCCTAAAGCGTCAAGCCTGTCTGTCGTCGGAGGGTTGATAAATACCACCGCGCCGTCGTTAGGAACGACTCCCGGAATGTGATTTTCGAAAATATAATAATCGAATCCTTCCGTCTTATAAGCGTTTGCTTCGCGAACGGTGCTTATATCGAGTTCCCATACGCCTTCGTAATACCCCCTCGCTATTTCGAGGAACGTTTCGATAAAGAACGAACGGCTTGCGCTGAAATACTGAATTCTGAGAGTCTTTTTTGTCGGTCCGCCGATATAATAAGAATCGTCTACGTCGTAGTTATCCGAGTTGTTGCCGACAGTTACTGTCGCGTCTTCATAGATTAAAAGATTGTTATTGCCGCCGCTGCTCGTTTCCCAGCCGCATTCGGCATAGGATTTATAGTATATGCCCGTTTCAGGATTCGAAGTAAGATCGTCCGAAAGAGTGCCGCTGTAAAGGATAAGCGACGTTTCTCTGCCGGCAATACAGTCAACAGTGGTTTGCAAAGAAACGGTTATGCCTTCCGAAGTGCTTCCGCTGCTGCCGCTTCCGTCCGAAATGGTTGAGTTTCTTACTCCGTTCACGACGATAGAAACGGGAACGGTTCTGTTTTCGCTGCCGTACAAACCTATCGTCACGTACGTATTATAGAAGCCGTCGACCTTTCTCATTTCGGCGGAAAGAATACCCGCGTTCCATTCGCCTTCAGACTTAACGTCAACTATAGACACTCCTTCGGGAACGGAAAGGTAAGAATTATCCGTCACTACGTAAACGGTAGCGCCGGGATTTATATCGGTTACTTCTTTCGCAACGCTCATCGCGGCTTCGAGGTCGGCTTGCCCGTAAGTGCAGGAGCCTTCTTCTCTGAGCGCTAAAATAGCGTCGTTATACAAATTCGCCGAGGACAAATCCGCGCGCAAGAAAAGAGTTTTAGGCGTGTCTTCCGCCTTGATAATAGTTACTTTACCGCCTTTTTCAAGCGTTTCCTTACAGATTGCGTCTGTTTTGTCGACAGCTTTTTCGTATCTCGATAAATCCTCGGACACGGTCATCATACTGCCGGACGCGTCTACTATAACAATAGCTTCGTTATTCGTTTCCTTTTGAAACGATTCAAGTGCGGGATATGCAAGTATTATCGCACAAGACGAAATGAGAAGTACCTGACAGAGTATAAGGAGCAGTTCCTTAAACCTGCCGGACGGCAATCTCCTCTTTCTGTAATTCAAACTCTTTTTCCAAACGTACGTGCTGGATATGAATTTTTGTTGGAAATTGGGCTTTATTATATAGATAATTATCAGAATAATTATTCCTATAAGTCCTAAAAGCCCGAGTGGTGTTAATAGCGTCATGACATAATACCTTTCTTTAACAAATCACCGAATAGTACGCGCTCTATCGCTTCGTCCGTTCTTATCGTTATAAAGCCCGCTTCTCTCTTCGCGCAATAATCGCTTAACTCTTTTTTAAAGTCTCTCATCGCTTCTGCGTATGCTTTCAGCATCCCGCGCGTTATCTTTATCTTCATATTCTTTACGTCGGATATGTCTACCGACTCCGAGTCTATCAAGTTTACTCGTCCGTCGTAATACGGATCCGCTTCGTCGGGCGTCATTACCTGTATAAGC